>JAPLBU010000378.1:0-6042 GCA_026392575.1 Actinomycetota bacterium
CCGATCTCACCGGGCTGCCGCCGACCTTCATCGACGTCGGCGACCGCGACCTGTTCCATGACGAGGATGTGGAGTTCGCCGAACGGTTACTGGCTGCGGGCGTGCCGGTCCAGATGCACATCAACCCCGGCGCGTATCACGCATCCGAGGTGTTCGCCCCGACCGCGGCCCTCAGCCAGCAGATCTGGGCCACGCGCTTAGCCGCCCTCCAGCGCGCCCTCGCCTAGTCCCCGGTGCGTTGCGCAGGGATCAGGCAAGCAGGGTGTCGCGCAGGCGGGTGATGTCCTCAGGGGACAGGCCCTTGGCGAGCGCCCAGCCTTCCGCGCTGCCGTAGCGCAGGCTCATCGCTTCGAGGAACGACCGCATCGTCTCCGGGTGTGACTCGAAGATCCAGGCCGGCGCCGCGGCCAGGCCATTGTCCTGATAGACCTGCGAACTTCGGATCCGATCGAGGATCGGCGCCATGTTCGCCGTGGTGACGTGGTAGTCGGCGATGATCGTCTCGTGGTCGACCCCGAGGATCCCGAGCAGCATCGCGACGACGATCCCCGTGCGGTCCTTGCCCGCCGTGCAGTGAACCATCACGGGGCGGTTCGCGGGATCAGCGATCAGGCGCAATGCCTCAATGATCGAATCCGCGTTGGCCTCGATCTGCCGGGTGTAATCCTCGACCAGATTGTCTGCGGCCCCGGCGTCGACCTGCTCCTGGGTCACGCCGGATTGCGGGATCATCGGCAGGTTCACGACGCGTGTTGGCTCGTGACCGATCGTGTAGCCCTCACCTTCGACCTCGGCATCCATCCGGAGGTCGACGACGAGCAGCGGCGCGACGTCGCCAACGAGGTCGCTCCGCCCCTGTTCCGTCAAGGACTTCGGGTTGTCGCTGCGAATCACCTGGCGCGAACGGATCACGCGACCGCCGCAGGTACGCAGACCGCCGAGGTCGCGCACGTTCACGAGGCCATCGATCTGCAACGGCTCTGCCGTCGAGCCCGTCACGTCGACTCTCCTGCGGCCCGACGTGCCGATGCGAGCATCGCGGTCGCCAGGTCGAGCGGATCGACAGGCGCAGACAGTCCGGCCAGCGGCGACTCGACGCTGAGGATCGCTCCCGCCGGCAGCGCCTCGATGAAGGCCCGCACAGGCAGGTCGCCCTCGTCCGGCATGAGTCGCGCCTTGACTCCCTCGCCGCGCGCCGCCTCCGCATCCTCAGCCGGACCCGCTCCGTTGGCCCCACAGATCTGCGCGTAGGGGAACAGGTGTGGCGGGTACAGCCGCAGGTCGTCCGGGTGTCCACCCGACCGCTCGACGTGCAGCGAATCGGCCAGCACGACGACGTTCGGAGCATCGGCAGCAAGCACGATGTCGACGCACGTGCCGAGATCGCGCGCCGCCGAGAACAGCATGAACTCGACCGCGATGCCCGTTCCGTGCTCGGCCGCCAGTTCAGCCATCCGACCGAGCGTGTCGATACGGCGTACCGGGTCGTCGTCCTCGACGGTCGCGATGACGAAGCGGGCGCCCAGCGCCTGAGCCGCCTCGAGAAGCGGGCGCGCCACCTCGACGGCGGATGGGTCCTTCATCCGGATCACCTCGACGTCGAGTACGCGAATGCCCGCGTCGTCGACTGCGCTGCGCAGTGCCTCCAGAGCGCGGTCATCACCCAGGACGTGGTGGTCGACGCCCGTCGACGGGCTGGGAGTGAGGCGGAAGCCCGCGTACTGGTAGCCGGCGTCGCTGGCGACTGCCGCAAGTTGCGCCGGCGGTATGGCGATCATCGAGAGATGTGCCAGGGAGTACTCGCGGGTGGCGGTCATGTGCCGGCAAGCCTCTCGACGACGGGGATGAACGCATCGAGATGAGCGTCACCTACGGTGATATAGGAAAAACCGTACTCCTCGCGGCGACGCACAAGCTGCTCGCAGATCTCATCGACGCTGCCGACGGCCGCATGCGGGAAGGAGTGCAACTGATCGAGATCCATTCCCGTGCGGGCCATCACCGCCTCGGCGGTGATCTGAGAGCGCCCCTCGACGGAGATGAAGTACGCAGCTGTCTCAAGCTCGATATCGGCGAACCGCGCGCCCGCACCGTCACGGATCCACCCGATCTTCTTGAGCGTCTCCTCGTCGGTCGACGACGAGATACTGCCCGCGCCGACGACACCGCCGCTGTTGTTGAAGTTGACGCTGACGATGTCGGCGAGTTCGCCGGCCAGGCCGAGCACCTTCGGTGCACCTCCGCCGATCATCAGCGGCGGACGCGGACGCTGCACCGTCGCCGGGACCGCGTGGTACCCGAAAGACTCGATGAATTCGCCGTGGTAGTCGACCTCGGCCTCGTCTGCGTACGCCATCCGCATGAACTCGGCAGTCTCGCGCAGCAGCTGAATGCGGCGGCCCGCCGATTCGAACGGGATTCCCATCGCCTCGTACTCGTTGACCAGCCATCCCGCTCCGAGGCCGATCTCGAGTCGGCCTTCGGAGATGACGTCGATGGATGCCATCTCCTTGGTCAGCACGGTGGGCAGGTGATAGCTGACGCATGCCATTCGCGAGCCGATCCGCAAGGTCGATGTCGCCATCGCCGCCGATGTCAGAGCCGGAATCAACGCCAGCGTCTGCACGCGATGACCCGTGCCTTCGATCTTGCTTCCCGGCCCGAGCAGGTGGTCGGCCACGTGCAGGGTCGAGAAGCCGCTGCTCTCGACCTTGCGTGCCAGATCAACCCACTCCTTCAGCGATGTCGCGCTGAAAGCCTGGATGGCAAAGCGGAAAGGCCTGGTCACTTCGCCGCCTTCCGCGCCCACCGGAAGAACTGGCCGTGCGAGGCGGTGTATCCGCCGTCGACGAACAGCACCTGCCCGGTGACCCACCCGGACTGGTCCGAGCACAGCCAGCTCACGGCATTGGCGATGTCCTCCGGCACGCCCATGCGGCTCACGGGAAGGCAGCCCGCGATCGCTGCCCGCGCCTCGTCCGACCCGTAGTGCTCTGCCGTTCCCTCCGTGATCACGGTGCCAGGGCCCACGGCATTGCACCGCACTCCGAGCGGGCCGAACTCCACCGCCATCGCCTCGGTCAGCTGATTCATGGCGGCCTTCGACGCGGGATACAGGGAGGTCGATGCTGGATGCGCGCGCGACGTGATAGACGAAAAGTTCACGATGCTGCCACCGCCATTCGCCACCATCACGGGCACGAGTACCTGTGCCATCAGCACCGGACCGATGACGTTGACGTCGAGGATCAGCTGCATCTCGTCGTGTGTGGTGTGCAGCAGGTCGCGGTAGCGCTGAATCGCCGCATTGTTGACCAGGACGGTGCACTCCGGCGCGAGAGCAGCGACACCCGCGACGGCCGCGTCGTCGGTCACATCGACGACAGCCACGCGGCAACCCACCTCGTCCGCGACCTTCGCCAGTTGCTCGGCGTTCACGTCAAGTGCCAGCACGTCGTAGCCATCGGCCAGGAGCCGCTCGGCGACCGACCGACCGATCCCCTGACCAGCTCCCGTTATGACCGCTGTTCCCTTGCTCATGACGTCTCCTCCACCGGGCAGTCCTGCCACCCATCACCATGCACGGCCCACGCCATGCAGCGGCGCAGCACCTCGCGGTACTGCGCAGACTCCCACGCAACGCGGTCGAGGACACCGAGGTCCGCGATCCCCAGATCGGCGAGGTCGAACCGCCCCCGGCAGTGGCCGAGGGTCAGGTAGGTCACGCGGCCGGCACCCTCGGGCCGGGTGAAGAGCACCGGCTGCCGCGGCGAAAGCGCGTGGTCGGTCTCGAACCCCGGGCAAGGGCCGTCATAGGCCACGTCCAGCAGCACGTCGAGGTCGCCGGCGAGTTCCGACACGTAGATCTCGTCCGTGATGGTGAAGTCACCGACCCCGACCACGAGCGGGTGCTCCGGCCGAACCACCTCGATCAGGAACGGCGCAATCTTCGGATGCGCGAGAAACCGGTTGCCGAGCAGCGCCGTGAACTCCGGCATCGCGTCGGGGGTGCGGAACACTCGTGGCCCACCCGGTGTCGGCGGGTCGATTGCCGAGTTCGTCGCATGCAGTCCGAGGAGGCGTCCCCCTCGGGAGAGCATGTGCTGGAGCGCCTCGGCCTCGAGGGCCGATGGGCGCACATCGCACGTGTAGGCGACGACTGCATCGGCCGCGGCGATTGTTTCGACATCCGAGAAGTCGGTGTGGACGGTGCACACGGCCGCATCATGCGCGCCCGTCAGCGCGAGCAGCTCTTCGCGCGCGGAGTCCATGTCATGCCAGCGACCATCGACGACGACAGCGATCCCGCCGCGGTCAGATGTGCACCGCGCCGGGATCGTCATGCCGTTAGCGTCTTCGACCGGATCGGTCAGTACTGGGTGCGGACGGTCATGCCGCCATCGCACACGACGTTGGTACCGACGCAGTAGCCGAACGCCGGGCTCGCGAGTCCGACGATCGCCGCAGCGACCTCCTCCGGCTTGCCCATGCGCCCCAACGGAATCGAGCCGAGCACCTTCTCGTACACCTCGGGGCGACCCGCCTTGATCTTGCCCCAGTCGCCATCCTCGAAGTAGACGGGGCCGGGCGAGACGGTGTTCACGCGGATGCCCTTCGAAGCCAACGCGTGTGCGGCCGCGGAGGCGTGGCGCACGATGGCGGCCTTGAAGGCGCCGTAGGAGTTGGGCGAGCTGGGCCACACATTGTCGAAGCCGAATGTGGAGGACAGCGCGATGATCGAGCCGCCGCCGGCCGCCTCCAGGATCGGGGTGCCCTCGTCGATGAGGTGCACGAGCGGGAGCAGGTCGAGCTCGAGACTCTGCTGCCACTGCTCCGGACCCTTGAGCGAGCCACCGGTCACGTTGGAGACGAGGATGTCCAGGCCACCGAGTGCCTCAGCGGCGTCACGGATGAAGCCCTTGAGCTCGTCCTCCTTGCTGACATCGATGGCGCGAGCGAAGACCGTGACGCCCTGTCCACGCAGTTCCTCGGCGAATGCCTCGACCGCCTCCGCGCCACGTGCGCAGAATGCGACGGACGCACCCTCCGCCGCGAGCAGTTCGACGGTGGCGCGGCCGATGCCGCGGGTGCCGCCGGTGACGAGGGCACGCTTGCCCGAGAGACCCAGATCCATGGTTGTCCTATCTACGTAGAAGGTCGGGCAACGCAATGCCCGAAGTCAGGGGTTGCATGTTACTAGCATCAGACTACGGTAAGTACCTCTTTGGGCAACACGATCGGACGGAGGCTGTAGTGCGCTCGGTGACCGTCCTACCCCTTGGCCTCGTGCTCGAGCTGGGTCCCGATGAAACGGTCATGGCCGCTGCACGTGCGGCGGGCTACGGGTGGCCCACGGTTTGCGATGCCTCCGCCTCGTGCGGGACCTGCGTCAGCATCATCCGCGAGGGTGAGGCGAACTGCGGGCCTATGCCGGACGACGAACGCGAGACGCTGGACCGAACCCTGGGTTCGGTCGACGGCGATCGTCGGCTGGCCTGTCGGCTCACGGTGACCGGGCCGGTCACCCTCACCAAGCGCGGAGTCCATCCGATTGAGGAGAGTTAAGCCATGACCGAAACCGAGACTGCCGGGCTCATCGCCCGCCTTGAGAGGCTTGAGACGGCCGAGCTAGCCCGCGCTGCATCGTGGCGGTACGCCGTCGCGATCGACACCCTCGACTTCGATCTGCTGGCCGGCGTCTTCACCGAGGATGCCGTCCTCAACACCCGCAAGGGTCCGCGGACCGGACGCGATGAGGTCGTGGCGTACTACCGCACCGCTCTCGCCGATCCCGTGCGACGCAAGCACTTCATGACGAATCAGACCGTGACATGGCAAGCCCCCGGAGAAGCAATGATGGAGTCCTACTTCATGTACACCTTCGCTGGCGATGACACGTCCGCACTCGGATGGGGCAACTACGTCGACCGCGTGCGGGTTGTCGACAATGTCGGCTACATCAGTGAGAAGAACATCTCCGTCGACATCCAGGCCGATACGCGAATCGGCTGGGCGACCGCGGCAACATCATGCGCGGGCTCG
>JAPLBU010000378.1:6067-10081 GCA_026392575.1 Actinomycetota bacterium
AAGCGGGTCCTCGTCACCGGAGCCGCTCAGGGCATGGGCCGGGCCATCGCGGTCGAGTGCGCCCGCCAGGGCGCTGAGGCCGTGACGGTCGTCGACATCCAGCTTGACGCCGCGGAGGAGACCGCCGAACTCGTGCGTTCTGCTGGGTCGACGGCCATCGTCGTGCCGACCGATCTCACGAGATCAGCCGACATCGTCCGGATGATCGAGCAGTCCGTGTCCTTCGCCGGCGGCCTCGACACGGTCATCAACAACGCCGGAGTCATCGACTCCATGTTCATCGACAAGGCCGGGCTCGACACCCTCGATGAGGCCACCTGGGACCTTGTCATGGACGTCAACCTCAAGGCGGTGTTCCTGACCACCAAGTTCGCAGCCCCGCACCTGCGCTCATCCGATCGCGGCCCGTCGATCGTCAACTCGTCATCCGTGTCCGGCATCAACGGCTCGCAGAGCGCCATCGCCTACGGCGCCAGCAAGGCGGGCCTGATCCATCTGACCAAGTCGACGGCGATCGCCCTCGCCCCACACGTTCGGGTCAACGTCTTCCTGCCCGGGTCGATCGACACGCCTATGGCGAACGGATTCCTCGATGCCGCCGCCGATCGCGACTACACCGAGCGGCACATGACGGGGGCTCAGCTGATCCCTCGCTTCGGCCGCGCCGACGAAGTGGCGCAGGTCGCCTGCTTCCTCGCCTCTGACTCCGCGTCCTTCGTCACCGGCGGCGTCTACCCCGTCGACGGCGGCACCCTCGCCTGGCGCGGTCTTCGCGGGTGACGCCCTACGACGTCGTGATGCTCGATCTGGACGGCACGCTGATCGACTCCGAGCCGGGCGTCTACACCTCGGTCCGATTTGGCCTCGCAGGCTTCGGCATCACGCCGACGGATGCCCAGTTGGAGGAGTTCATGGGCCCGCCGCTGGCCGATGTGCTGCCCCGGGTCTTCGGCCTGACAGATCCTGCCGACATTCCCCTGTTCTTCGATCGCTACTGCGAGGCCTACTTCCACGTCGCCGAGTACGAGTACGAGATGTACCCCGGCATGCGTGAACTCGTGACGGACCTCTCGGCTGCCGGTGTGACCCTGGTCCTCGCGACCGCAAAGCCGCACGAGTCGGCCAGCAGGATCCTCGTCCACGCCGGCCTCGCCGACCGCTTCGCCTTTGTGGCGGGATCCGAGCTCGACAGTTCTCGACAGGAGAAGGCCGATGTCATCGCGCATGCCTTCGACAACATCGAGGCTGACGGGACCAGCCACCGGATCGTGATGGTGGGCGACCGTGGCCTCGACATCCGGGCCGCCCGCGAGCACGACATCGACGCCATCGCTGTCACGTGGGGCTACGCGCCCCCCGGCGAGCTCGAAGAGTGCGGTGCCACGCATCTGGTGGCCGACGTTGCCGAACTGCGGGCCCTGCTGCTTCCGTAGTCCTCACAGATCAAGGATCGTGCGATCGCCCTGACTCCAGCGCACCTGCAGTCGCAGCACGGAGATTCGCCATTCATCTCCCGCTCGTTCGAGGTCGTGCACGTAACGCCCGCCGATCGTGCAGTGTCGGTCCACGCCCTCGACGGCTACCGAGTGCCACGCCTCCACGTACATCGCACACACGGCGGTGTCGCCGAAGACCGTCATCCGCGGATTCGACATCGTGTGCTGGGTCGCATCGAGGGTCTCGAACCGGCGTCGCGCACGCGCTACCCAGTCATCGGCCGGCACCACGCCCACGGAGCCCGGCCGGTGCGACGTGTAGTCGAACGTGAGCTCATCCGTGAACGCCGACCGGTACAGACCCCAGTCCCGTAGGTCGATGCCTTCGGCGAATCGGTAGAGCGCGTCGCATACGCCGCGCTCGTCCAGCAGGATCTGGACGTCAGCCACGGTCAGCCGCGTGCGGCATCGAGCAACGGCGCCAGCCGGTCGGGGATGGCGAGCCAGTCGTCAACCGACGTGATGCTCGGGTCGAAGTTCGCGTCGATCGACACGGCTGCGACACCAGCCGCTGCGGCTGCAGCCACCTCGACGCAGAGCTCGTCGACACTGAGGGGCCGGAGGTTGGCGACCTCGACAGGCGGATGCGTGAAGAGGTTCCAACACATGGTCAGCGGGTCGAGGTCGGGCGAGCGCATCTCCTGCAGGCGGGCGAATGTCTCGAGGTGCTGGGTGAGCGTTCCCGATGCCGGGTTCCAGATGTCGAACTTCTCTGCCGTGCGCCGCAGGCCCGCCTCGGACCGCATGCCCGACATCAGGGGCGGGTGCGGCCGCTGAAGAGTCTTCGGGCGCACATCGGAGACGGGGATGTGGAAGAACTCCCCCTCGTACGAAACCGGATCCGGTCCCCAGCAGGCCTTCATCGCGTCGATCAGCTCATCGACGCGACGCCCGCGCGTGCGTGGATCCACGTTGTACTGCGCATGCTCCTCGTCGGACCAGCCGACGCTGAACCCGAACACCGTTCGCCCGCCGGAGAGGATGTCGAGCGTCGCGATGCGCTGCGCGAGATCCACCGGACGGTGGTAGCCAGCCACCAGGATGCTGGTGCCGATGACGATCTCCGACGTCCAGCCCGCAACCGCAGCCAGCAGTTCCATGGGCTGGAGGACCGAGCGGTAGGCCTCGGGAACGGCAAGGCCCGGCCGCGCCGAGTATCCCGACTCGACGACGTGGGGGAAGAACAGATGCTGCTGCACGAACAGTGACCCGAAGCCGAGTTCCTCTGCCCGCTCCGCAAATCCGCGCACGGCGCGCGCATCGACGTGTGAGCCGAGCTGGGGCAGGCTGAGCCCGACGCGAAGTGGAGTGTTCACGGGTACAACCCACCGCCGACCGTGACGACCTCGCCGTGCATGTACGGGACCTCGTCGCTCAAGAGCCACGCAACGGTTGCCGCGACTTCGTCCGCCTGGGCGTAGCGGCCGAGCGGGATCGCAACAGCAAGTGCCGCCTGAATTCCTGCCGCATCGAGCCCAGCGAGGGCCCCGAGGCCCTCCTCGAGGGGACGCATCATGCGGGTGTCGACGGGGCCGGGTGCAACGACGTTGACGCGAATCCCCAGACCACCGGTCTCCTTGGCCAGGCCCCGAGCCATCCCGACGACAGCGTGCTTGCTCGCCGTATAGACGGTCACGCCGGCATCGCTCTTGAGACCCGCGATGGAGGCAGTGAAGACGATCTTGCCGCGGTCGGGCTGGCCCATCATGATCCGCACGGCCGCCGCCGATCCGAGAAATGCACTGCGAACGTTGACCGCGAAGACCTTGTCGAAGTCAGCGATGTCAAAGGCCGCGACCGGGATGACCTTGCTCTCGATGCCCGCGTTGGCATGGAACATGTCGACGGTCTCGAACGTGTCGACGGCCCGCTGGAAGAACATCTCGGTGTCCTCGGCGCTCGTGACATCGGCGCGAACGGCAAGGACCCGGTCGCCGAGTTCCGCGGCCAGCGCCTCGAGGCCCGCCTCATCGATGTCGACGGCGACGACATTCGCGCCTTCGGCATGCAGTCGGCGAACCGTCGCCGACCCGATCCCGCCGGCCGCACCGGTCACTACCGCCGTACGTCCTGAGATTCCCTTGAGCATGTCGTTCCTCCGGTGAGTTGTTGCGGTCATTACCCGATGGTGCGGTCGGAGTCCCAGTAGGGCCTCCGCAGCGACTTCTTGTCGACCTTCTGCATCTCGTTGCGCGGGAGCTCGGTAAGGAACTCATAGCGACGAGGGATCTTGTATGCCGAGATGCGCTCGCGGCAGAAGTCTGCGAGTTCGTCGGGAGCGGGCGGTGCCGCAGGATCAACGGGAACCACCAGCCCGAGCAGCTGCTCGCCAAGGTCGGCGTGCGGGATCCCGATCACGGCCACGTCCGCCACAGCAGGATGGTCGCGAAGAACGGCCTCGCTCTCCGAGGGGTAGAGGTTGACGCCACCCGACACGACCATGTCTGACATTCGATCCGTGATGAACACGAAGCCCTGCTCGTCGACGTATCCCATGTCGCCCAGGGTGAAGGCACCA
>JAPLBU010000130.1:0-2227 GCA_026392575.1 Actinomycetota bacterium
ACCCCTGGGTCGACAGTCCCAGCACCCTGCACGCCACCGCGACCGGCACCCGAATGGGGGCGCCGGCCGCGGCCATCTCACGGACGAGAGGGAAGACTATTTTCCCGGCAGGTTCGCCTGCGACAGGTACGCCGCCGCCCGCCGCAGGACCTCGTTCTCCTGCTCCAGCAGCCGGTTGCGCTTCTTCAACTCACGCACCTGCTCGACCTCCTTGGCGGTCAGGCCGGGACGGTTACCGTCCTCGATGTCGGCCCTCTTCAGCCAGTTCGACAAGCAGGTCTCGGAGATCCCGAAGTCCCTCGCGATCTGCGTCAACGGCGCCTGGCCCTGGCGGGCCACGGCCACGACATCGTCGCGGAACTCCTTCGGATATGGCTTCGGCATGATCGACATCCTTCCAGCGAGGCCGAAACCTCACAGGTCAGGTGTCAACCAAACTCTGGGCAGACCCCAACTCGCGCTCGAAGCCGTTGGGGCCGTGCAGGAATCGGGTGGTGAAGACCAATCCGTTGTCCGTCAACGTGGATGCGGGGATGCCGTGGGCGTCGATCGCGTCGCGGAACGCGTCGACGACGATGTCGCCGGTGACCGGGGTGTGGGCGGTGCAGCTCAGCGCGTAGCGGGAGTGGTCGTCCAGCCAGGTCAGGATCTCGACGTCGGTGCCGTCGGCCAGGGGCCAGTGGGTGAAGTCGGACTGCCAGCACTCGTTCGGCAGGTCGGCCTCGAACCGCAGGTAGGAGCGCTTGGGTCGTTTGCGCGGTTCGGGAGTGACCAGGCCGGACCGGTTCAGGATCCGCCAGATTGTCGCAACCGACGGCACCGGCCGTTCCTCGCGCTCCAGGTGCACGGCGATCGTGGCGGGGCCGGCATCCAGCCCGGTAGCGGTCAGCTCATGTCTCAGCGCAACGATGCGGGCGACGGTGTCGGCGCTGGTCGCGTTCGGATTCGACCCCGGTCGGGTCGACTTCTTCTCGACCGCGTCCCAGCCCCCAGCCCGCCATCGGGCTACGAGTTTGCCGACCCAGACCTTCGATATTCCGTACTGCCGGGCGACCGATCCATGCGGCTGGCCGGCCAGCACTGCCTCGACGATGACCCTGTTCTTCGACATCCCCAAGGGTTAACGAAGACGTGAGACAGGGGTTAACTAAGTCGTGAAACACCACACCCGGCGACCCACCATTCCAAATGCGTTGCGCTGCAACGACTTTACGACAGTTCGAGGGACTATCGACGGCCCTCACGGTGTCTAGTTTGTCATCATCCTCACCCCTGTCTAGCCCTTTATTGCCGTGGCGTGTTCCTGCGGTCCACGGGTGCCCCGTGTCGCCCGGATGGGCGTCCACTTGGTTGACGCGCACCGGCCATCCCGTGTGACACATTGGTGGCCCGGCAGCGCGCAGGTGAGTGTGGAGGCCGCGCATCGTGTTGTCTTTGCGCTCGACGGTCGCGTCGAGCTGCCGGGTTCCGTGGGTGGCCTGGTTCTGCCAATTGCGGCTGGTGCCTTATTAGTCGGTGAGGAGGGCCTCGTACTTGTCGGGCTGGGTCCGCTTCATGGCGACCGCCCAGATTAGGCCGAGCGTGAACAGGACCGGCCCGGGCAGGATCATCCAGAGGTTGGCGAGGCCTTCCTTGCCTGAGAGGACGTTGAAGTTCTGGACGATGACCACCCAGGCGATGGAGAGTCCGATGGCGCCGAGGAGCGGCGCGACGATGACGCGCAGAGTGCTGTGGCCTCGTCGATCCTTGCGGAAGTAGCCGACGACGGCGAATGCGGCCAGGGCCTGCACCAGGACGAGCCCGGCGACGCCGATGGAGTAGGCCCAGATGGCCATGCCGAAGTACGGGTCCGTGCCGGTGACGGCGGTGATGATGACGACGACGGCGGCCACGACGAGGAGCAGAACGCTGGCCCTCAGAGGTGCCCCGTGCTTGTTGACGGTGCCCAGCGAGCGGGGGGGCAGGCCCTCGCGTCCGAGGGAGAACAGGTACCGCGACGTGGCGTTGTGGAAAGAGATGAGGCAGGCGAAGAAGGATGTGACCACGAGGATCAGCATTACGTTGACGCCGAGATCGCCGAGGTACGTGGTCGCTGAGATGGCTGTCAGGAACTGTGCGGTGTCAGGGTTTGCGGCGATGTCGAGCGTTCCCTGGATGCCGAAACCGTAGATGATCACCGCGAACGACGAGGCGTAGAAGATGGCGAGGAAGGCGACCGCGACGTAGG
>JAPLBU010000130.1:2237-7125 GCA_026392575.1 Actinomycetota bacterium
CGCGACGTAGGTGGCCTTGGGAACGGAGCGCTCGGCCTCCTGGGCTTCCTCCGAGTAGACGGCGGTGGCTTCGAAGCCGAGGTAGGCGCCGAAGGCGAAGACGAACAGGATCCCGGCGCCGGGGGCGAGGAAGACCGCGTCGACAGAGAACGGCTCGAGGGAGAACGGCTCCGGCCCGCCCTGGACGATGATGGAGACCATCAGGGCGACGACGATGAGGATCTCCAGGGTCAGGAGCACGCCGAGCACCTTCGCGCCCACGTCGACCTTGCGCATGCTGAGCAGGGAGACGGCCACGAGCGCGACGCACGAGTACACCCACCAGGGAATGTCGGCTCCGAACACCTGGATGCCGGAGAGGTTGCCGAAGAAGCCGATGAGGCCGTAGAAGGCGATCGACAGGACGGCGTAGGAGACGAGGGCGACGAGCGCCACGCCGAGTCCGACCGGCTTGCTGATCCCCTTGGACGCGTACGCGTAGAAGGCGCCGGCGTTCTGCACATAGCGACTCATGGCGGTGAAGCCGAACGCAAACAGGATGAGCACGACCCCGGCCACGAGCATCGCCCCGGGGGCCCCGATGCCGCCGAAGCTGATAGCCGGGGGGAGGGAGCCGAAGACCACGGTCAAGGGGGCGGCCGCAGCCACGACGAAGAAGACGATCCCGACCCAGCCCACGCTGCCCTGCAGGGTGGCGTGCTTGCTCGTGTCCGTCGCAGTCATGTCGTGCTCCCATCGCACCCGAATGGATAGTTCGTTGATGCTGCATCAAATAACCAACGCCTGATAATGTCAATAGAAATCGCACTATTCGCTTGTTTTCTGATTGGATAAACTGCATGGGGCGTCCGAAGGAGCCGTGGAAGCGGGAGCGACTGCTCGATGCGGCGATGTCCACCATGGTGGACAAGGGTCTTGGTGGGGTGACGGTCAAGGACGTGGCCGACGCCGCGGGAGTCTCGCCGGGCACCGTCCACTACCACTTCTCGGACATCGATGGCGTGCTCCTCGGCGTCGTCGAGCGGGCGCTCGACAAGATGTACGACCAGCGGCTCGACGCGATCTCGGCGGTCCCTGACATCCGGTCGAAACTCCTCACCCTGATCGAACTCGGCCTGCCCGATGAGATCTCCCACGAGGTGACCCTCCTGTATGAGGCCATCTCGGTGGTCCGGTCCCGCACGCACTTCCACGTCGTCATCAAGAGCTACGTCGACCGCCAGGTCAGTCTCTACCGTTCCGTCATCGACTCAGGAGTATCAACGGGAGACTTCACGCCGGGCGAGCCCGTGGACGTAATCGCCCGCAACCTGCTCGCCATGGAAGACGCCTACGGCCTCTACGTCGTCGTGGGCGCCATGCGTGACAGTGCGCTCGGGCGAATCAACATGCGCACCTACGCGAGTCGGGTCCTTGCCGTCTCGCTGGGTGACGACTGACATGGTCGAGTACGTCGACCCCACGGGGACTCCCGGGGAACTGGCATCCATCGGGTACGACGGCACGACATGGGACCGTCCATGGAACCTTCCCCGTGGGCAGATCACGACCCTTGAGCGGATGCCGTCAGCGATCCTCGCGGCCGGGACGCCGGTCGAGTGGCCAGCGGGTGAAGCCCTCGATATTGCGGCAATCCCCGCCGTCGACCCGCTCACGGGGCGGTCGACGGACGCCTCCTCGCTCATGCGGGACCGGCTCAACGGTGACGGGCTGATTGTGGTCCTAAACGGGCGCGTCATCGCTGAGACGTACGTCAACGGATTCGTAGCGACGGATCATCACCTGGTCCACTCCTGCTCGAAGACCCTGACGTCCATGATGGTCGGCATCGCGATCGATGAGGGACGCATCGATCCAGCAACCCCCATGCAGAACCTCGTCGAGGAACTACACAGCGCGGACGCATGG
This sequence comes from Actinomycetota bacterium, assembly GCA_026392575.1. Lineage (GTDB taxonomy): Bacteria > Actinomycetota > Actinomycetes > S36-B12 > S36-B12 > UBA10649. The sequence continues at coordinate 4,146 of JAPLBU010000130.1, forward strand.
CACGGGGTCACCCTCCAGCACGTCCTCGACATGGCCACCGGGCTGGATACCGAAGAGCACTACGAGAACGCTGACTCGATGTATTGGCGCTACGCCGATGCCGTCGGCTACTACGAGAACGTTCCCGACGGACGACGCGCCGGCGTCCTTGGATTCGCAGAGGCGGAACTGACCGCCAGCATCGAAACGCCCGGATCACGATTCAATTACGCCTCCTACTTGACCAATCTGCTGCCGATCGCCATTGAACGCTCGTACGGGCAACGGGCGGTCGAACTGTACGAGGACCGCATCTACTCGCGCATCGGTGCCCAGAGCCACGCCATCGTGAACCTCGACCACTTCGGCAACCCCATCGTCGAGGGTCAGGTCAATCTGACACTGCGGGACTTCGCCCGATGGGCGCATCTGCTCGTCAACGAGGGACGAGGTATCGATGGCAACCCGATCATCCCGAGAGCCTGGGTGGATGAGTCCTTCAGGCCGGACCCGCAGCGCAGGGCCGCCTTTGCTCGCAGCGACTACGCGGACCTGCTGCCCGGAGGCGAGTACCACAACCAGGCGTGGCTCGTCGATCCCGAAAGGGGCACCCTTGCAATGCTGGGCATTCACGGACAGTACGCATTCATGAATCGGGCCTCCGGCCTGCTCGTCGCCGGACTGTCGTCCTTCCCCGACCAAGGGAATGCGCTTCTCATCCGCACGTTGACAGAGTTGTGGCGCGTCGTATCCGAGGCCACTGGCCCATGATCAGGCAGAGCTTGGGAGGTGGCCCTTACATGGCCCTTTCATGCTCGGGGGCGTGGCCTTTTCGTGACGGGCCTTGGTGGCTCTGTGAGGGTCTGGATGCGCAGGAATCCGCTGCAATCGCTTGATGGTCGGTTGTTTCGGCGTGGTCAAGAAGGCTCTCAATCCGTAGGTTCGGGGTTCGAGCCCCCGGCGACCCACCTCGTCAAAGTCGTTGCAGCGCAACACTTCTAGGCATTCTCGCCGACGGCGCGACTTGTGTGCCGCGAGTCGATCGGGAACACAGAGGGAACATCTCGGCTAGATGTCCCACTTCCAGCTGTCAGATTGAGGCTCGCGCCGAGAGCCGAGTTGTTACGTCCCAGCGTCGATTCCCATCGAACGGAGGAGTCTCGAGCGCACCTCACCGGAATCCGTCAAGTCACCTAGGTGATGCTGCCCGTTGACATGAGTCGGGCGCGGCACGCCATCTGAAGTGCGAAGCGGCTGTCGGAGTCGGAGAGGTCTTGGCCGAGGGCGCGAGTGATGCCTTCCAACCGGTACACGACCGCGTTGCGGTGCACGTGTAATCGGGTGGCGGCACGTTGCAAGGACCCACGTTCATCGAGGTAGGCGTGCAAGGTGGCGACTGCAGTGGCTGACTTCGCCGGACCGAGTGCGTCTAGTGGTGCGAGTAAGTCACGAACGGCCTCGCGAGCGGCATCGGTGCTGACCCATTCGGCCAGCATCCGCCGACCACCGAGGGCATCGAACGTGACGATGCTTGTGTCGGCCTCGTCGAGTCGCGCGGCCGCCAATGCCGTTCGGGACTCCTCCGCTGATGCGCGCAGGCCCGACGCACCTTCATGAGCGGTGCCAACACCGATGTGGACGCGCAGTCCAGGGTGAGCCTCGCGAAGTGTCGACGTGAGCGTCTCGATCCATTCCCGGACCACGCGAGGTCCTTCGCGCGCCGGGTCCGACCGAGTGCTGTGCACGAGGACAACCGTGTCGTCAGGCCGGGCCACGGACCACGAACTGCGTTGGGTGCCGGCGTGCTCCGCGACGAGGCCGAGCACTTCCTGCTCCAGTCGCGGCAGGTCCGCTGTGCCGCCACCGCGATGCGCGGGATCATCGACGGCAAGACGTGCCGCGCAGTGCCAGCCGATCACGGTGAGTCCTACTTCAGTGGCGCGGGCCGCAACCGCCGGGAGGTTAGCCTGCGAGCAGAGCAGCAGCTGACTGAGCGCAGCGGACGTGCTTCGCACCGGTGTGAGGAGGAGTCTCTCGCGGCGGGCCATCGATCGCGCGACGACGGCCGCTCCCAGCGCCGCCGCGACAGTGCCGACGTCGCCGGCGTCTCGTGATCGGACCAAGCCGCGGACCGAGCCGTCGACCACTACGGGGGTGCCGTCGCCTGACTCGTCAAGGGACAACTCAAGCGCCACCGCACACGCGCGAGCGATGCGGGCGATGATTGCCTCCGGCTCGTCCTCGTCTAGATCGAGGGAGGCCGCGATCACCCCGAGTGTGCGCAGGGCCGCCCTTGCGTCGCCCGCCACGAAAGTAGCGAACTCCTCGATAACGCTGCCGGGCTGAGGCTCATCGTCCATCTCAAGGATGGCCACATTGCCACGGGCCGCGATGGCCTCCGCCGTGATCGACCTTCGGGTTGACGAGCGCACCAGGACGGCAGAGACCCCGCGCCGGACGGCGTGACGAATGAAGACGTCGAACTGGTAGCCGCCGGCTGCCTCAATTGCGCCTCGGTTGAGGACGGCCAAGGTGCCCGGGTCGAGGCCATCGACATGGTCGAGGTCTTCGATCAGGAGCACGCGGGCTAGCACCCCGGGAGTCTCCGGGTGGACACGCTCCCGCAGTGGCCAGCTGAGAGGGGCCGAGAGGAGGCCGTCGAGAGTGATCACTCGGCCTCCTTATGCTTCTGGTACCAGAATGTTACAAATTCCTGTACTCATAGTACGGGTAACTCGCGAAGGATCGCCGTTAGCGTTCGGGCCATGCAGATTGGGCCCGAGCACGTCACCGCGCTTTCCCGTGGCTGTGCCGTGCTGGGTACCGGAGGCGGCGGGGAGGTAACCACGGGCACCCTCATCGCCCGCCAGGCCCTCGAGGAGCACGGTCCGATCAGGCTCGTCACCCTTGATGACCTGCCGGACGACGGGATCCTCATGCCGGTAGGCATGATCGGCGCCCCATCGGTATCCCTCGAGAAGCTGTCGTCCGGCACCGAGAT
>JAPLBU010000130.1:7152-23833 GCA_026392575.1 Actinomycetota bacterium
TCGGCCCGTGGTGGCGCTGATGGTGAGCGAGATCGGCGGGGGCAACGGGCTGTTGCCGGTGGCCTGGGCGGCGAAGACCGGACTCCCGCTCCTCGACGCCGACGGCATGGGCCGCGCGTTTCCGCAGGTCGACATGGTCTCGATGAATGTCGCCGGCCTGCCGCCGGACCTGATCGTGATCGCCGACGAGCGCGACAACGTCGTGACGATCCGCGCCGCGAGCGGCGCCTGGGCTGAGCTGATCGCGAGGGCGACCACTGACGTGTTCGGTGGCAACGCCGCCATGGCCGACTACGTGATGCCCGTCGGCATGGCACGGGGCGCAATCGTCGAGGGCAGCGTTACGCAGGCCCTTCGCATCGGGCAGGCCGTGCTCGATGCCGTCGACCCGGTGGGCGGACTCCTGAATGCCGTCGATGGGGTGAGGCTGGTCGAGGGAAAGGTCATCGACGTTCAGCGGAAGACCGCCGGCGGCTTCGTCCGCGGCAGCGTCGTGGTGGAGGGCTATGGTGCCGACGCTGGCCGTCTCGTGCGCATTGAAATCCAGAACGAGAACCTCGTGGTGCTCGAGGACGGCATCGTGCGCGCCAGCGTGCCCGATCTCATCACGGTCGTCGACGCGCAGACGGCGGACGCGGTGGCTACCGAACTGGTCCGCTACGGGCAGAGGGTGGCAGTCATCGGCTTCCCGTGCCACCCCATCTGGCGCACTGCGCGGGGTCTGCTGATCGCCGGTCCGCGTGCGTTCGGATACGACTTCGACTTCGTCCCTGTGGAGGTGCTCCATGGCGTCGATGCTTGATCTTCGCCTCGGCATCGACGTCGGAGGAACCAATACCGACGCGGTGATTCTCGATGCCGATGCCAACGTGCTCGGCAAGACGAAGCAGCCGACCACGGCTGACGTGACCTCGGGTATTCGCGCGGCGATTGATGCCGTGCTTCGCGCTAGTGGCGTCGACCCCGCCCGCCTCTCCCACGTGATGCTGGGCACTACCCACGCCACCAACGCCGTTCTGGAACGCCGCCGACTGCAGACCGTTGCTGTGCTCCGCGTCGGAGCGCCATCGTCCTTGGCAGTTCGACCGATGTTCGGGTGGCCGCAGGACCTCGTGACCGCAGTAGGTGCCATGTGCACCGTGGTCGGTGGCGGCTTCGAATACGACGGCCGTGAGATCGTCCCGTTCGACGCCGACGCGACACGCACCTTCTTCACTGAGGTCGCCGGCAAGGCGGAATCCGTTGCGGTGTCTGCGGTGTTCTCGCCGATCTCGGGACGTCACGAGCTGGACGCGGCGGCGATCGCGCGGGACGTTCTCGGAGAGGACATCCCGATCTCGTTGAGTCACGAGATCGGGTCCCTGGGCCTGCTCCCCCGAGAGAACGCAACGATCCTCAACTCCGCGCTCACGGGCGTCGCCCGCGCTGTTGCAGATGCGCTCACCGAGGCACTGGCCCTGCACCACATCGAGGCGTCGGTCCTCTTCGCGCAGAATGACGGCACACTGATGGCCTTGGATTACGCCGTTCGCTTCCCGATCCTCACGATCGGATCCGGTCCGGCCAACTCCATCCGCGGGGCAGCCTTCCTTACCGGGCTTTCCGACGCGCTCATTGCCGATGTCGGGGGAACGTCGACAGACTTCGGAATGCTCGTAAACGGGTTCCCTCGCGAGTCAGCCGCCGCTGTGGATATCGGTGGAGTGAGCACGAACTTCCGCATGCCCGACGTGCTGGCGATCCCGTTGGGCGGCGGCACCGTCGTGCGAGGAGCGGGTCCCGAGGTCATGCTCGGCCCAGACAGCGTCGGCTACCGACTCCCCGACGAGGCGCTCGTCTTCGGTGGCACGACTGCCACACTGACGGACGCGGCTGTGCACGCGGGCCGCGCGCGCATTGGCGACACTGATCTTCCCGAAGGGTTCGACGATCTCCTCGCGGCCGCGATCGCGGCGTCGGACGAGGCCGTTGCCGACGGCGTCGACCGGATGAAGGTGGGGCGCGGCGACGTTCCACTGATCGTCGTGGGTGGCGGTTCAGTCTTGATCCCCGACAGCCTGCCCGGCGTCTCAAAGGTGCTCCGCCCCGATCACTATGACGTCGCGAACGCCATCGGTGCCGCGATCGCACAGGTCAGCGGCCGTTGGGATGAGGTCGTCTCGCTCGCGCTTGGTCGCGACGCAGCGATCGCCGCCGCTTGTGACCAGGCTCGTTCGCGCGCCATCCTCGCCGGTGCGGATCCCGAGCACCTCGAGATCGTGGAGATCGACGAGATCCCCCTGGCCTACCTCACAGAACCCGTCGCACGAATCAGTGTCAAGGCTGTCGGCCCGCTCGGCCGACTGTAAAGGAGAGAACATGCGTAACTACGTCCGTGTGGGTGTCGTCGCTGCAGCGATTGCGCTTCTGGCTGCATGTGCGGGAACCCCTCCCGCGAGCGTGTCGTCCTCCTCGGCCGCGGGCTCGGCGGCAGCAACGACAGGTGCTGCATCTGCGTCCAGCGTGCCGATCAACGCCTCATTCACCTACGTCAACAACCTCGATGTCGTGACGGAGTGGGATCCCGCTCTCAGCTACTCCAACGAGGTGATCGTGATGAACAACCTTTACGAGCAGCTCACCCGCAGCAATCCCGAGACCGGCACGCCGGAGCCACTGCTCGCGACGTCGTGGACCACGTCGGCTGACGGTCTGACGTGGACCTTCACGCTGCGAGATGACGTCACCTTCTCGACGGGCAACCCGATGGACGCAGCGGCGGCCAAGGCGGCGATCGAGCGCACGATCAGCCTCAAGGGCGGTGCCGCATACATCTGGGATTCGGTCGATACCATCACCGCGAAAGACGCGACCACGTTGGAGTTCACACTCAAGTACGCGGCACCGCTGGACCTGATCGCGTCATCGGCTTACGCGGCCTTCATCTACGACACCAAGGCTGACGCCGGTGACTTGACGGCGTGGTTTGCGAAGGGCAATGCCGCTGGTACAGGACCCTATGTGGTCGAGTCCTGGAAGAAGGGCACCGAGGACGAGCTCAAACTGAACGCGAACGAGAGCTACTGGGGTGGCTGGGACGGAAGTCACTACACCTCTGCGGTCTTCAAGGTCGTGCCGGAGGAGACCACCGCGGTTCAGCTCCTGCAAAGCGGCGACGGCACCTTCGTCCCACGCGTCTCATCTGCGATCTTCGCATCGCTGCAGGGGCAGGAGGGGATCTCGACCCTGCGCTCCCCGTCCTTCCAGAACATGCTGGCGATGCTCAACACGGCTTCCGGCCCGCTCGCCGACGTGAACCTCCGCAAGGCGGTGGCGCAAGCGATCGACTATGACGGCATCGTCACGACCCTCCAGGGCGCGATGGTCAAGGCAACCGGTGTGGTTCCGGATGGCCTGCTCGGCTACACGACCGACGTGCAGCCGACGACCGACGTCGAAGCGGCCAAGGCCGCCGTGGCCGCGGCCGGGTATGGGCCGGACAAGCCGCTCACGCTGACCTTGACCTATGCGGCCGGCGATCCTGAGGCGACGACGATCGTCACGCTGATGAAGGCCAATCTTGCGGCTGTGGGCATTGATCTGCAGGCCAAGGCCCTCGCCTGGGAGACACAATGGGACCTGGCCAAAAGCGAGGACGCGGCCAAGCGGCAGGACATCTTCGTCTTCTACTGGTACCCGGACTACGCGGATCCGTACTCGTGGTTCATCAACCTGTACCACTCGGCCAATCCGCCGTACTTCAACCTGTCGTACTGGGATGACCCGCAGGTCGACACCACGATCGACGGCCTACAGGCGGTGACCGCTACGGATCGCGAGAAGGCCCAGCAGCAGTACGTGGACCTGCAGAAGACCATTTCCGATCAGGCCATCTCGCCGGTTTTGGGCGTCACGAACTACCAGCGTGCCTTCGCCTCCAGCATGACCGGCTACGTGGACAATCCGTCGTATAGCAACGTCGTGTTCATTCACGACCTGACGCCCGCTGCATAGTCGCGAGGAGAAGATGACCCGCTACATCGCGTCCCGAGTGCTCCAGGCGCTCGGGGTGGTGGTGGGCGTGGTCATCCTCACCTTCGTCATTGCTCGGCTGATCCCCGGGGACGCGGCGGTTGCATACGCCGGTCGCCGGGCGACGCCGGAGCAGTTGGCGGCTGTGCGGGAGCAGTTCGGGCTCGACGGCCCGGTATGGCAGCAATTCGTGACATACGTCAGCGGGGTCGCGCGCGGTGATCTCGGGATCTCACTGCACACGAAGGAGCCGGTCCTATCCGACCTGCTCCGGGTCTTTCCGACGACGCTGGTCTTGGTCGCCATCGCCCTGCTATTCGCGGCGATCATCGGCATTCCGCTCGGCATCATCGCCGCGCGGTCCCATGGACGCATCGGTGACCTGATAACCAAGGTGATCGCCATTCTCATGGTGTCGATGCCGGTGTTCTGGCTGGCGATCCTGCTGCAGATCATCTTCTTCTCCCGACTGGGCTGGCTGCCCGCCGCGAGCGCCTACGACACCAAGCTCGACGCCACGAGCCCGCTCTACACCGTGATCGGCGTACCCGTAGTCGACGCACTCCTCACAGGCAACTGGGTGATCTTCCGCAGCACCCTGCAGCATCTGATCCTGCCGGTCATCGCAATTGCCGCCTATCCCATCGGTGCCGTGGCGATGGTGACGCGCGGCTCCCTCCTGGAGAACCTGGGAGACGAGCACGTGCGAATGGTCCGTGCCCTGGGCTTCTCAGAGCGATCCGTGTTCGGCCGCTTCGCCCTGCGGCCATCGCTGAACCCGATCCTCGCCCTGCTCGCGCTCGTATTCGCATACGCGCTCACGAACTCGTTCATCGTTGAGTCCGTATTCAACTGGCCCGGCCTGGGCAGCTACGCAGTCAAGTCGATCCAGACGCTCGACGTGCCGGCGATTCTCGGCGTGACCCTGATCGTTGCCGTCATGTACGTCCTGCTCAATCTCGTCGTGGACCTCGTGCAGGCCGTCATCGATCCACGGGTGCGCTCATGACTCATCTGACAGGCACCGAACTCGAGCCCGCGCCCACCCCCGACCTCCAGGGAGAGCCGCGCCGCCGTCGGCCGGCGCTGTGGCCCGGCTGGTCTGTGGCCACGCGATTCCCGCTGCTGGACGTCGGTCTCGTGCTCGCCGCTGTCATCGTGATCGCCGGCATCCTCGCCCCCTGGATCACTCCCTATCCGGAAGACGCCGGTGCCGCCGTTCACCCTGAGTCGGTTCTGCAAGCGCCGAGCAGCGCTCACTGGTTCGGCACAGACATCGTGGGACGCGACATCTACACCCGCGTAGTTTTCGGTGCTCGCGTCTCGTTGGGGATCGTCGTCGTCGTGCTTATCGTGTCGGCGCTTGTCGGCCTCACGATAGGCCTCGCCGCAGGCTTCTTCGGCGGATGGGTCGACGCCGTTCTTATGCGCATCACCGACGTCTTCCTCGCCTTCCCGGCGATGCTTCTCGCCGTCGCGCTGGCCGCTGTGCTGAGTCCGAGCGCCTTCCACGCTGCGCTGGCCATCGCCTTCACCTGGTGGCCCTGGTATGCCCGCTTGGCGCGAGGACAGGCAGCCACCATCCGGCGGCAGGGCTATTCGGACGCCGCCCGTGTGCTGGGCGCCGGTCCCGTGAGGCAGTTGGTACGGCACGTCCTTCCCAACGCTTCGACCGCAGTCTTCGTGCAGATGTCCCTTGATGCCGCCGGAATTATCCTGACGGCCGCGACGCTGTCCTATCTCGGTCTGGGAGCGCAGGATCCAACGCCAGAGTGGGGCCTCATGGTGGCGCAGGGCCAGTCGTTGGCCACGACTGCCTGGTGGATGATCACCTTCCCCGGCCTCGCCATCCTCGTCACTGCGGTCGCGTTCAACTTCGTGGGCGACGGGCTGCAGAGCGCCCTGGACCCCAAGCGGGGGCAGCGATGATCCTTGACGTTCGCGATCTTCGAGTGGCCTATGGGAAGCAGGTGGTAGCCCACGTCCCTGAACTCCGCCTCGAAGCCGGACAGGTGTTGGGAATCGCAGGCGAGAGCGGTTCGGGGAAGTCGCAGACTGCCCTCGCGCTAATGGGCCTGACCCGCTATTCGGGTGGCGTGGTGAGCGGCAGCATCGTCCTTGACGGCAGGGACCTCACGGTCCTGACGCATCGGCAGTGGCGTGAGGTTCGCGGACGTGAGATTGCGATGATCCTGCAGAGCCCTCGGGCCGCGCTGAACCCGACGATGAAGCTGGGCTCGCTATTCGAGCGAACCTTGAAGCTGCACGGGGTAGCCCGTGCGGATCGTCGACAGCGCATGGAGCAGTCGCTCTCTGAGGTCATCCTCGACTCGGCGATCCTTGACCGCTATCCCCATGAGGTCTCCGGAGGCCAGGCACAGCGCTTCGCGATCGCGCTCGTCGCGGCGCTGCGGGTGAAGGTGCTGATCGCGGACGAGCCGACGAGCGCCCTGGACGTCACGGTGCAGTCCGAGGTGATCGAGGTGCTTCGCGGGCTGCGGGAACGACACAATACGTCGATTGTCTTTATCTCCCATGACCTCGCGGTTCTCAGCGAGCTAGCCGACCACCTCATGGTCATGCGCAACGGTTCCGTGGTTGAGCAGGGGGCCACTGAGGCGGTCATCCATGATTCGCAGCAGGACTACACGCGGGACCTCATCGCTGCCGTGCCGTCGATCAGAGGGCGTGCGTTATGAGCGAACTGCTGAAAGTCCGCGATCTGCGGCTGTCGTTCGGGGACACCGAGGTCGTGCACGGGGTCGACCTTGATTTGCCCGAGGGTCCGTTCGGGCTTGGCGTCATCGGTGAGTCCGGCTCTGGCAAGACGACAATCGCGCGGGCGCTCCTGCGCCTTCATCCCGTTGCCTCGGGCTCAGTGGCGTTCGAGGGCCGGGATGTCCTGTCGATGGCCGGAGCGGCTTTGTCGGCTTACCGTCGTGATGTCCAACTCGTCTTCCAGGACGGCGACGGCGCGCTCGATCCGCGCATGTCGGTGCGGACGGCGGTAGCTGAGCCCTTCGCGATTCATCGCACGGTGCCGCGAGGGCAGAGGGCGGCGCGGGTAGCCGACCTCCTGCGTGAGGTCGGTCTGCCCGATGACGTCGCGACGCGCTACCCGCATCAACTGTCGGGGGGTCAACGTCAACGCGTGGTGATCGCCCGCGCCCTGGCGCTGGAGCCCAAGCTGCTCGTGCTCGACGAGCCAACCAGCGCACTTGATGTAACGGTCCAAGAACGTGTACTGCAGCTGATCGAGAGCCTTCGCGAGAAGCGATCCTTGGCCTACGTCCTCATCTCCCACAATCTGGCTGTCGTCGATCGACTCTGCGAGAGCAGCATCGTGCTCTATAGGGGCGTCGTGATGGAGCGCGGCCAGACCAACGATCTACTCACCACGCCGGTCCACCCCTACACGCAGGCCCTCAGAGCCGCGGTGCCGGAACTCGGTGTCGTGCGCCCACCGCTCACGAGAATTGCCACTTCCACGTCTGTGCCTGAATCCGGATGCCCCTACGCGGATCGCTGTGCCCTTGCCGTGGACGTGTGCCGGCACGAGGTCCCCGCTCTGCGGCCCCTTCACGGCCGCGATGTTGCCTGTCATCAAGCCGATGAGGCAGCGGACCTCACTGCCTGATCTGCCCCGGTCGTTCCAACGCAAGGAGAATTATGCGAATCCATGTGGTTACGCCCGTCGTGACATCGGGCCTGTCCACGGCTGCACACTTTGAGCCGTATGCCCGCAGCGGCACGCACGTCACCCAGGGGGACATCGTTCGGGGTCCGGCGACGATCGAGTCGCACTTCGACGAGGTGCTGGCCATCCCTGACACGGTGCGCTTGGCCGCGGAGGCGGAGTCGAGTGGTGCATCGGCAATCGTGATCGACTGCATGACCGATCCGGGTTTGGCTGCCGTGCGCGAGGTCACCTCGATTCCCGTTCTCGGTCCCGCCCAGACAGCCATGCACGTTGCAGCGATGCTGGCCATGAACTTCTCCGTGATCACTGCCAGTGAAGCGGTGCTCCCCGCTATCGACGCCCTGGTTAGCCAGTACGGATTGCGCGACAAGCTCTGCTCACTTCGGTCGATCGATATCCCGGTGCACGAGCTCGGCGAGGAGAAGCGTGTCGGGCAGGCATTGTGTGCGCAGGCACTCCTGGCGGTCGAGGTCGATGGTGCTCATTCGATCATCCTCGGCTGCACCGGGATGATGGGGTGGGCCGAGCGCATCGGTGATCATCTGGCAGTGCATGGTCACGAGGGGATTCCCGTCCTCGACCCCGTGGTCACGGCCTTCAAGGTCGCCGAGGCCCTGGTCGATCTCGGGCTGACCCCCTCGCGGCGGACCTATCCGCGTCCATTGCGCAAGGAGCTCTTGGGGTTCGATGAGGTCGTGCTCGCGGTTCGGTTGGACGAGGACGACCGTTAGGGACGGCATGTGGCGTGTGCATCCACTTCGCTCCGCAGTGGCGTAAGACGGGTCAATTGGCGCGCGCATTCCGCCTCGATGATCAGCTGGCACAGGGCGCCAAGTTGGGTGCGCTGCGCAGGCGCAACGGCGACCAGAACAACTGATTGACGAGCGCCACGTGTCGCGGCGCCGCGTCGTCGGGAAGCCTGAGCCCCTTTGCGGTGATTGTGACCGTCACCTCGGACCCTGAAGGTGCCCGCCGGATTCATGCAGGGGCCCGTTTGCGGGCAAGCCCACGTCGGCGTCCGGGACGATGGCGGTGGGCGGGGACAAGCCCCACCTTTCCTGCGGGTGCAGGGGATCGACCTGCGGCCGACCGTTGCCGCCCGAGGTGCCCGGGCCCCGACCTATACGATCCGCAGCGTGACGTCCCTAGCCTTGCGGCCAACAACCGACGGGCGTCGACTGGTTCTGGGCGTGTGCGTGGTGGCGGGCGTGAGCATGAGCGTCACCGCCAGCTTCAACTACATTCTGACGCCGATGCTGGCCGATCTGAACCTCACCAACGACCAGGTGAGCACGGCGCTGGCGATCCCGAGCATCGCCGCCATCCTCGTGGTGTTCGTCGCCGGGCTCCTCGGTGACCGGCTGGGCCAGCGCAAGGTCCTCAGGATCGCGGTGGCGTTCTTCGTTGTCGGCAGCCTCGCGATCGCCGTCGCAAACGGCGAGATGCTGCTCTCGGTCGGCCTGCTGCTCGAGGGCATCGGTGCCACGGTGATGTCGATCACCGCGCTGGGGCTGCTGGGCTCGCGGATCGAAGGCGAGGGGGAGCGGGCCTCGGCATTCGCGACTTTCGGAATGGTCGGCCCGATCGTCTACTTGATCCTGCCGGTGGTTACCGGGGCCATCATCCGCGATCACAGTTGGCGACTGGTGCCGCTCATCTGGGTAGCCGCCGGGATGGTCTGCCTCGTCGCGATCATGACCTTGCTTCCCGCCTCGAAGGGCACTGGCGAGACGGGCGAACTGTGGACGCCGATTCTTGCCGGCCTGACGGTGGTGGCTGCCGTGCAGTTCCTCAGTCATTTCTCGGACGACGGGCTCTCGGCGCGCACCATGATGACTCTTGCAGGTGGCGTCGTCTCGGCCGTTGTTCTCGTGGTGGTGTACCGACGCATGTCGTCACCGTAACGGCGCAACGGCGCTGCTGCTGATCGTCGTGCTGCTCATCCCCTTCGCGAACACCTGGTACTACATGACGCTCGCGTTCCAGTACATCTTCGGGCTCAGTGTTCTCCAGACGGCCATGGCGATGATTCCGGCGCAGCTGCTCGGGCTGGTTGGCGCGAAGGTCGTCGGCGGAGGGCTGATGCGCCGATACGGGGTGCATCAGGCGGGCACGATCATGCTGCTGGCGCTCTCGGCGAGCATGCTCACGCTGCTGCTGGTGCAGTACGACTCCCCCTTGTGGGTACCTGTGGCCAGCATCGCCGTCTTCAGCCTTGCCTCTATGGGTACCGCGGTCGTCCTGACCAATGCCGTCATGGGTACTGCTCCGAAGAGCGAGTCGGGCAACACTGCTGCCTTCCGCAGTTCGGCTTCGTCGATCGGGGTCGCACTCGGTTTCATCCTCATGAGTTCGATCGTCTTCGGCACGGTCGAGGCATCCATGACCCGCAACCTCGAAGGCGCCGGCCTGTCGACCGAGGAGATCTCTCAGGCGATTGAGGACCTCCAGGCGGCGACACAGAACCCTGACTACATCTCGACGTACAGCTACCCGGTCACGGAGACGGCGTCGATCAGTGACCTCGAGAAGTCGGCGATGGCTGACGGGCTTCACGTGAACGGCGCGCTGGGAGCGGCCGTCGCCCTGCTATCCACGATCGTGTTCGTGGGCTACCGCCGCCGACCTGCCCGATCGCATAAGACAGCCGACGCCTAGTCGGGGCTTGACGCCTCGACGATGACCCTGTTCTTGGGCATCCCCAAGGGTTAACGAAGACGTGAGACACGGGTCAACCAAGTCGCGAAGCATCACACCCGGCGGCCGACTCCGCAGAGGTGCTGCGACGCCGAGCCGAGCGTGTAAACCGCATCGGATGGACCGCGTAATCTTCGGCTGTGCCCACCTTCCCGCTGTCCGTGCTCGACCTTGCCATCGTGGGCCGTGATGAGACCGTGGCCGACAGCCTTGCCGGCTGCGTTCACATGGCGCAGCGCGCGGAGGCTCTGGGCTACTCGCGTGTCTGGTACGCCGAGCATCACAACATGAGTTCGATCGCGTCATCCGCGACTGCCGTGCTCATCGCCCACGTTGCTGCTCACACGACGACCATCCGCCTGGGGTCAGGCGGGGTGATGCTGCCCAATCATGCGCCGCTTGTGATTGCCGAGCAGTTCGGCACGCTCGCCACGTTGCATCCTGGCCGGATCGACCTTGGGCTGGGGCGCGCGCCCGGTACCGACCAGGTCACGCTGCGTGCGCTGCGTCGGGATCCGATGGCCGCCGATTCCTTCCCTCAAGACGTCCTCGAACTGCAGGGGTACCTTGCCGACGAGACTCGCGTGCCGACGATCCATGCGACTCCGGGGCGTGGCACTCATGTTCCGATCTACATCCTCGGCTCATCGCTGTTCGGCGCGCAGCTGGCCGCGATGCTGGGACTGCCGTACGCGTTCGCGTCGCACTTCGCGCCCGCAGCCCTGGAGGCGGCTCTGCGCGTGTATCGCAGGGATTTCCAGCCGTCCGAGCAACTCGATGCGCCCTACGCGATGGCGGCGGTCAACGTCATCGCTGCGCCTACCGCAGCGGACGCTGAGCATCAGCGCGTCACGCGACGTCGGGCTCTCGGCCGGCGCATGCTCACGCGCGGTGGGCAGCGGCTGGATGACGCGCAGATCGATGCGATCCTCGACAGCCCGGACGGCTCCTTCGTGGACGAGATGATGACCTACACGGCGTGCGGCACCCCCGACGACGTCCGCGCCTACCTCGAGGAGTTCCAGCGCTTCACAGGTGCCGACGAATTGATGACGGTGCACCAGGGCGGCGTGGTGGACGACCGCATCCTCAGCCTGACGCTCACGGCGAAGGTCATGGACCTGGGTGAGTAGCGCCGCTAGGTGATTGAAACGGCGGGGTGACCGCGATGCTCTGCCAGCCGTGGCTGGAGGCCTACCGTCCTGCGAGGAGGGGAAGCTCGGGCAGGCCCGCGGTACTGCCGCGCTCGATCCAGTGCGGCAGCAGTTGTGGGGAGAGGATCTCGTCGGCTACCAGTGCGGCGGCACCGTAGATTCCGGCGAGGTCGCCCAGCTCGGAACGTGAGATGAGCAGGTCTCGCGTGGCGAGCGGCAGCGATCTCTCATAGACGCTCTGCCGGATGGACGCGAGGAACATGTCACCGGCGTTGGCGACTCCACCGCCGATGATCACCAAGGACGGGTTGTAGAAGTTGACGAGCGCCGCGATCATCTGGCCGATGAGGCGTCCGGCTTGGCTGAGGATCTCGTTTGCGACGAGATCGCCGTGGGCAGCGCCGTTCGCGACATCGTGGGCCGTGATCGCCTGATCGCTTGCGAGGCGCTGTGCCAGGAACGGACTGGAGCCGTCGCGCGCCGCCTCGGCTCCCTGGAGTGCGATCGCGTGACCTCCGGCCAGTGCCTCAAGGCAGCCCACTTTGCCGCATCGGCAGACCTGAGTCGTCGCCTCCAAGATACGGACGTGCCCGATGTCGCCAGCCGCACCTTGGGCGCCGCGGTGAAGCCGGCCTGATGAGATGAGACCCGAGCCGATTCCGGTGCCGATCTTGACGAAGATGGCGTCGTCAACGCCGGCCGCGATGCCGCGCCGCACTTCGCCGATGGCCAGCATGTTGACGTCGTTGTCGATCCAGGTGGGTGCGTGGAAGCGCGACGAGAGTCGGACGCGGACCGGGTAGCGATCCCAGCCGGGCATGATCGGCGGCGAGGTCGGTGATCCGATGCTGAACTCGACGGGCCCGGGCAGGCCGACGCCGATGCCCCAGACGGCCGGCTGCGGGTGGGCTTCAACGAGGCTGTCGAAGATCCGTTCGACGATTCCCAGGACAACGTCGGGTCCCGCGGCGATATCGATGGATGCGTCCCGGCGTTCGATGATGTCGCCGTTCAGATTGGTGATGGCCGCATTGATTGCGGTCGCCCCGAGTTCGGCGACCAAGAGCGCACCGAGCGGGGCATTGAAGACGAGGCTGCGCGACGGGCGACCACCCGTCGACTCGCCCGGCAGCCCCTCCGTGACGAGGCCGCTGTCGATGAGGCTGGTCACTCGTTGCGTCACGACGGTGCGGCCGAGGCCAGTGACGCGGGCGAGTTCGGGTCGCGTGTTGGCGGTCCCGAAACGGATGAGATCGAGGATGGGCACCAGATGGTCGGCGGTCGTCGACTGCAGCATTCCCGTCAGATTCCTCATGTCGGGCGCCTTGTGGCGCCGGTAGCGCAGCATTTTAGGTCGCTCGTGCGGTTCGGCGCGCAAATGCAGCCCAACACGGAGCACCTCCTACGGGATGTGTCACACCGTTACCAATGTGTTATCAAATTGTGCAGCATTACGTTGCTATCGAGTTGTATTAAGCCTCAAACCTACATAAGAATGATCATACATGGCGAAACGAGGGGAGGCGGCCGAGCATGAGCCCGGACCTCACAGACCTGTCAGTGCCCGCCACGGCCGTCGGCGGTCCGCTCCTTGAGATGACGGGGATCGTCAAGGTCTTCCCCGGTGTCCGCGCCTTGGATGGGGTTGATCTCGACGTCGTGTCCGGAGAGGTTCACTGCCTGCTCGGGCAGAACGGGGCGGGCAAGTCCACCCTGATCAAGGTGCTGTCGGGTGCTCACCACCCCGACGAGGGCACGATCCGCTGGAACGGTGAAATCGTCCGGCTGACCCGTCCTACGGCTGCCATGCGCCTGGGGATAGCCGCGATCTACCAGGAACTCGACCTCGTCAATGACCTCACGGTCGCCCAGAACATCAGCCTCGGCCATGAGCCAACAAGAGCGGGCTTCGACCGGCGGCATGCCGAGCGTCAGACGGCAGTGGAGCTCCTGCTTCGGCTCGGGCATCCGGAGATCCAACCCAATGCCGTGGTCGGCAATCTCCCCGCAGCCGGCAAGCAGATCGTCAGCATGGCGCGGGCTCTGTCGCGCGACGTGAAGCTGATGATCATGGACGAACCCTCCGCGGTGCTCGATCAGGGTGAGGTCGCACGCCTCTTCCAGGTCATCCGGGATCTCACCGCCAACGGCGTTGCTGTCATCTACATCTCGCATCGGCTCGAGGAGATTCGCGCCATCGGTGACCGAGTGACAGTCCTCAAGGACGGGCGCACGGTCGCGACGGGCCTGCCCGCCAAGACCACTACCACCGCCGACGTCATCCGCATGATGACCGGCCGCAACATCGAATACGTGTTCCCGGAGCGCAGCAGGGAGATCTTCGAGGGAGCGCCGATGCTCGATGTCGTCGGTATCTCCCGGGCCCGTGAGTTCGAGGACATCTCCTTCGGCGTGCACCCAGGCGAGGTCGTCGGCTTGGCCGGTCTCGTCGGATCGGGTCGATCCGAGATCCTCGAGACCGTCTACGGTGCTCGCCGGACAGAGTCCGGCTCTGTGCGCGTCGACGGCAAGGACCTTCACGCCGGATCGGTGTCGTCGGCGGTCACCGCTGGCGTGGGCCTCTGTCCGGAGGAGCGCAAGAGCCAGGCATTGCTCCTGGATCAGACTGTCGCCAACAACGTCACGCTCGCCTCTCTGCGCAAGTTCGCCTTCGGACCCTTCCTGAATCGGCACCGGGAAGACTCGGCGGCGCGTCGGCAGATCGAGGCTCTCGACGTTCGTCCCAGCGATCCACAGCGAGACGCGCGCACGCTGTCCGGTGGCAATCAGCAGAAGGTCGTACTCGCCAGGTGGCTGCTCAAGGACTGTCGTGTCCTGCTGCTCGACGAGCCCACTCGTGGAGTCGACGTCGGGGCGAGAAGCGAGCTCTACGCACTCATCCGCGAACTCGCGAACTCAGGAGTCGCAGTGCTCCTCGTGAGCAGCGAGGTGCCCGAAGTGCTCGGCCTGTCGGATCGGGTTCTGGTCATTCGAGAAGGACGGATCGTCCACGACGGTCCTGCGCAAGGGATCGATGAATCCGATGTCCTCGGACTTGTAATGGAGGGAAGCTCGCGATGAGCGATTCGGTAGTGGCAGTCCAGACGCCGGTCCCGCCGCCAGTCGGACCTGACGACTCCGCGCCTTCGAGTTCGAGGTTGCGCCGGATCTTCCGCGGGTCGGTCGGCCGCAACCTCGGCCTGATCCTCGCTCTCATCATCCTGATCATCGTCGGGGTCGTCACGGGCGGCGAGCGCTTCGCCAGCATCGAGAACAGCCTGACCATCCTTCGACTCGGATCGGTCATCGGCGTCGTCAGCGTCGGGATGACCTTCGTCATCATCGGCGGGGGAATCGACCTCTCCGTCGGAGCAAACGTCGCCCTTGCCTCGGTCTGGGCCACCACCCTGGCGACGCAGACGATGGGGAGGGACGTCCACTGGATCGTGATGGTCGGGTGTGCCGTGATCGTCGCGACCTGCGTGGGCCTCATCAACGGATTGATGATCGCCTACGGGAGGATCGCACCCTTCATCGCAACCTTGGCCATGCTCGCCGCGGCTCGCGGCCTGGCCGAGATCATCGCTGACCGCAAGACGCAGATCATCACCGTCCAGGGCTTCCTGGACACCTTCTCCGGTGACGTCTTCGGCGTCCCCGTGTTGGTGATCTTCTTTGCCGTCGTTGCGGTTATCGGATGGATCCTGCTCAACCGAACCACGTTCGGGCGTCGCACCTTCGCCGTCGGTGGAAACGCGGAGGCAGCTCGCCTCTCGGGCATTCACGTCCAGCGTCACACGCTGTGGCTGTATGCGCTCCTGGGCACGACCTGTGGCATCGCGGCCGTGATGATCATGGCGCGCACGACAACGGGCAGCTCAACTCACGGAATGCTCTACGAACTCGATGCCATCGCCGCGGTTGTCATCGGCGGCACGCTCCTGACGGGCGGTCGAGGCACCATCGTCGGCACCGTCATCGGCGTCCTCATCTTCACGATGCTCAGCAACATCTTCACGCTCAACAACCTTTCCATCTCGGCTCAGGCGATCGCCAAGGGCGTGATCATCGTTATCGCGGTGATGCTGCAGCAGCGGATCGCAGACCGCAGTCGGGCAGTGACTTGACCAATCGGACGGGAACGAATCCTGTCGTCCTTCCGGAGTGACGGGAACAACCAGAAAGAGGAATCCATGAAGTCACGAGGCACCAAGCTCGTCACCACGTTAGGAATCATGGTTGCAGCCAGTGCACTGATCGCCGGCTGCACGAGCAACAGCACGTCGAGTGCAACCAGTGAGGCTGCTGCCCCAGCGGCGACTGCCGCAGCATCCGCAGCAGCATCTGCCGTTGCCAGTGCAGCGGCCGACGCCCCCGCGGGCGAGATGATGAAGATCGGCTTCTCGGCTCCTGCAGCGGACCATGGCTGGATGGGTGCGATCACCAAGGCCGCACAGGCGGAGGCCGCGAAGTACCCGGATGTCGAACTGGTCATGGCAGAGGGCACGAACGACGTCAACCTGCAGATCAGCCAGATCGAGACCTTCATCAACGACAAGGTCGACGCAATCGTGATGCTCCCGTTCGACGGCGCTGCCCTCACAGATGTGGCGACGAAGGCCATGAAGGCCGGGATCCCGGTCATCAACGTCGACCGTGAGTTCAGCAGCCCGTTCGCTGCACGCTCCACGGTGCTCGGCGACAACTACGGCATGGGCGTCTCCGCCGGCACGTACATGTGCGGGAAGTTCGGCGACAACCCGAATGCCGTCATCGCCGAGATCGCGGGCATCGACTCGCTGCCCCTCACGCAGGATCGCAGCAAGGGCTTCGCTGACGCGCTGGCCAAGTGCGGGCTCAAGGTCTCGAACCGCGTGGCCGCAGAGTTCACAGTCGAGTCGGGCGAGAAGGCCGCGTCCAACCTGCTCCAGGCTGCCCCGAAGATCGACGGACTCTGGAATCACGACGATGACCAGGGCGTGGGCGTCATGGCAGCCATCAAGAACGCGGGCCGCAGTGAGTTCATCATGGTCGGCGGCGCCGGCAGTGCCAACGTCATGCGCGACATCAAGGCCGACAACACCCCGCTCAAGGCCACCGTCATCTACCCGTCAACTCA
>JAPLBU010000057.1 GCA_026392575.1 Actinomycetota bacterium
CCGTGGCGTAACCTTTCCCCGTCGGCCCAGCGCCGGCCTGAGCCCAAGCCGGCCCGAGGAGGTGCACCACGTGCGGCTGATCCTGCTGACCCGCGCCATGGAGCCCTCCGCCGAGGTGCTCCCCGCCCTCGGGCTGCTGGCCCACCACGTGCGCACCATGCCGGCCGAGGCCACCGCCCTCCTCAACGCGCCCGTATGCGACGTCCTCCTCGTCGACGGCCGCCGCGACCTGCCCGCCGTGCGCGGCCTGACCCGGCTGCTGCGCCAGACCGGCATCGACGTCCCCCTCGTCCTGGTCACCACCGAGGGCGGCCTCGCCGCCATCCAATGGGACTGGGGCATGGACGATGTCATCGTCGACACCAGTTCCCCCGCTGAGGTCGAGGCCCGGCTGCGGCTGTCCATCTCGCGCCTGCAGGACACGATCGGCGCCGCACCGGAGCTGCCCGAGGAGATCCGCAGCGGCGAACTGCACATCGACGAAGGCACCTACACCGCCAAGCTGCGCGGGCGATCCCTCGACCTCACCTTCAAGGAGTTCGAGCTGCTGAAGTTCCTCGCCCAGCACCCCGGTCGCGTCTTCACCCGCGCCGTCCTCCTGCAGGAGGTGTGGGGCTACGACTACTTCGGTGGCACCCGCACGGTCGATGTCCATGTCCGCCGCCTGCGCGCCAAGCTCGGCATCGAGCACGAGGCGCTGATCGGCACCGTCCGCAACGTCGGCTACCGATTCGTGCCGGCGGGCACCGATGCCGCCACGCGCGCGGCGATGTCGGAGGCGGAGGATCCCGCCTCCGTCCTGCCCTGACCGGTACCGGGTGACCGGCATCTTCCAGGTCGATGCCCGTCCGCGCCTCGACCCCGACACCATCACGCCGCTCGTTGCCCTCGTCGAGACCATCACGGACCACGATGGCCTGCGGCCGCTCTCGGAGCACGTCTGGCTGCACCTGAAGCACGGCGGCGACGATCGCGGGCAGCACCTCGTGGCTCGAGACGAGTACGGCACGATCGTCGGGTACGCCCACCTCGATATCACCGACCCGGTCGACGGGCCGAGTGCCGAACTGGCCGTCAGCCCCGACGCACGACGGCACGGCCTTGGGCGGCAGCTCATCGAGGGACTCCTCGAGCACTCACCGGACGGCCGGATGCGGTTGTGGGCGCACGGTGAGCAGGCCGGCGCCGCCGAGCTCGCGGCGCGCATGGGGTTCACGCGCGCCCGCGTGCTGTGGCAGATGCGCCGTTCGCTGTACGCACCGCTCCCCCGCCCGCTCGTTCCTGCCGGGGTCGAGATCCGACCGTTCCGGATCGGGGTGGACGAACAGGCCTGGCTCGACCTGAACGCACGGGCGTTCGCCAGCCTGCCCGATCAAGGCCGCTGGGGGATCGACGATCTCACGCTCCGGATCCGTGAGCCGTGGTTCTCCGATGCCGGCTTCCTGCTGGCCTGGCGCGACGACCGCCTGGTCGGGTTCCACTGGACGAAGGTGCACGGCGGGGGTGCCACGCACGACGGCCACCCGCACCAGCCGATCGGCGAGGTCTACGTGGTCGGCGTGGAGCCGTCAGAGCGCGGCAGCGGCCTGGGCCGGGCCCTGACCCTCGCCGGGCTCCAGCACCTGCGCGCCCTCGACCTGGGCCAGGCAATGCTCTACGTGGATGCGACCAACACCGCGGCCATCTCCCTCTATGAGGGCCTGGGATTCGCCAGGTGGGATACCGACGTCCTGTTCCGCCGGTAGACGCTTCCATGCCCCCGGTCCATCGTTCACCTCGCTGTGGGATTATCCGCAGGTGACCTCCGAGCCGACTGCTTCCCCCGTGACTCCTGCGGCCGAAGAGCCCCTGCCTGCGAATCGCTTCCTCGACCGCGAGCTCTCCTGGCTGGCGTTCAACCAGCGCGTGCTCGAACTGGCTCAGGACGACGACCTGCCGGTGATCGAGCGGGCCAAGTTCCTGGCCATCTTCGCCAGCAACCTCGACGAGTTCTTCATGGTCCGCGTCGCCGGCCTGAAGCGCCGGATCGCCACGGGAATCGCCGTCCGGGCCGCCAGCGGCTACACGGCGCGCGAGGTCCTCGAGAACATCTCGCAGCGCGCCTTCGACATGCAGCGCCAGCAGGCCGACCTCTTCGGCAACGTCGTCATGCCCGGCCTCGAGGCCGAGGGCATCAAGCTGCTGCGCTGGGATCAGCTCACTCCGAGCGAGAAGGCCGGGATCGAGCTCTTCTTCGACGCCAAGGTCTTCCCCGTCCTCACCCCACTCGCCGTCGACCCGTCGCACCCGTTCCCCTACATCAGCGGCCTGTCGATGAACCTCGCCGTCGTGGTGCGCAATCCCGTGACCGGCACCGAGCTGTTCGCCCGCGTCAAGGTGCCGCCGCTACTGCCCCGGTTCGTCGAGGTCGGCCCCGCCCGCTTCGTGCCGCTCGAGGACGTCATCGCTGCCCATCTCCACACCCTCTTCCCCGGGATGGAGATCCAGCAGACGCACGCGTTCCGGGTCACCCGCAACGAGGATGTCGAGGTCGAGGAGGACGACGCCGAGAACCTCCTGCAGGCGCTCGAGCGCGAGCTCATGCGACGTCGCTTCGGCCCGCCCGTCCGGCTCGAGGTCGAGGAGTCGATCGACCCGCATGTGCTCGAACTGCTGATGAGCGAACTCGGCGTGAACGAGCTCGAGGTGTTCCGACTGCCCGGGCCGCTGGACCTCACCGGACTATGGACGCTCATCTCCCTCGACCGCGATGACCTCAAGCAGAAGAAATTCGTCGCGAAGACATCGCGGCAGCTCAGCGAGGTGGAGAGCTCGACAGCACCCGACGTGCTGGCCGTCATGCGCGAACGCGACGTGCTCCTGCATCACCCCTACGACTCGTTCTCCACGAGCGTCCAGCTCTTCCTGGAGCAGGCCGCCCGAGATCTGCAGGTCCTCGCAATCAAGCAGACCCTGTATCGGACTTCCGGTGACTCCCCGGTCGTCGATGCCCTGATCGACGCGGCGCAGGAGGGCAAGCAGGTCCTCGCCCTAGTCGAGATCAAGGCGCGCTTCGACGAGCAGAACAACATCGAGTGGGCCCGGAAGCTCGAGGAGGCTGGCGTCCACGTCGTCTACGGACTCGTCGGCCTGAAGACCCACAGCAAGCTGTCGATGGTCGTGCGCGACGACGGCGACCAGCTGCGTCGCTACTGCCACATCGGTACCGGCAACTACCACCCCAAGACCGCGCGCCTGTACGAGGACTTGGGCTTGCTGACGTGCGACCCGGCCGTGGGCGAGGACGTCTCCAATCTGTTCAACGTGCTGTCGGGCTACTCGATGAACACCACCTACGAGCGCTTCCTCGTCGCCCCGCACTCGGTGCGCACCGGCCTCGTCGAGCGCATCGAGCGCGAGGTCGAGCACCTCCAGGCGGGCCTCCCGGCTGGCATCAAGTTCAAATGCAACTCGATCGTCGACGAGGGAATCATCGACGCGCTCTACCGCGCATCGCGTGCCGGTGTGCCTATCGATATCTGGGTTCGCGGCATCTGCGCTGTCCGGCCGGGGGTCGAGGGCCTCAGCGAGAACATTCGCGTCATCAGCATCCTGGGCCGCTTCCTCGAGCACTCGCGCGCGTACTGCTTCACGAACGGTGGCAACCGCGAGACCTGGATCGGCTCGGCCGACCTCATGCACCGCAACCTCGACCGGCGCGTCGAGACCCTCATCCGCCTGGTCGACCCGGAGGAGGTAGCGGACATCGATGCGCTGTTCGCCTTCGCTTTCGATCCCGAGACCTCCGCGTGGGACCTGCACCCGGACGGCACGTGGATCCGCCGCCAGTTCGATACGGATGGACGTCGCCTGCGTGACTACCAGGAGTCGCTCATCGAGATCAAGCGGAAGCGGGGCTTCGCTCCGTGACAACCCCGACCACGCATCGTGAGGTCGAACGCAAACTGCGCGTCCATGGCATGTTCGATCTGCCGGATCTGGTCGCTGCGGGTGTCGCTGCCAGCATCACGGTGGTAGAGCCCTTCACGATGCGCGCGGTCTATCACGACACCACCGCTCTGACCCTCTTCCGCTGGGGAATCACCCTGCGCAGGCGCGAGGGCGGAAGCGACGAAGGCTGGCACATGAAGCTGCCGGTCGC
>JAPLBU010000261.1 GCA_026392575.1 Actinomycetota bacterium
ATGTTCCGGGGGCTGATCCTCGACTGGCGCGGCGAAGGGCGCAGTGTGCTGCTGAGCAGTCACATCCTGTCCGAGGCGGAGGCGCTGTCCGATCGGCTCAGCATCATCCGGGCCGGCCGCGTCGTCGAGACCGGAACCCTCGTCCAGATGCGCGTGCTGCGCCGCACATCAGTGACAGCACAGGTGCGCCGGTCACCCGAGGGGATCAGCGGACTGGCGGGGGTCCACGATCTCGTCGTCGACGGCCGTCTCGTGACCTGCAACGTCGATGCCGAGGCCCTCGATCCGCTGCTGCTCGCCCTGACCGCGGCCGGGATCGAAACCCTCGTCACCCAGCCGCCGAGTCTGGAGCAGCTGTTCCTGCAGCACTACGGCCAGCCGTCGCCATGAGCCGCTTCGCCGGAACCTGGACGCTGACGCGCCTCGCCCTCCGGCGCGATCGCATCCTGCTGCCGGTCTGGATCCTGGTGTTCCCCCTCTTCACCGTGTCCAGCGCGTCGGCCACGCTGGCGCTGTATCCCGACGAGGCTTCGCGGGTGGAGGCCGCATCGGCCATCAACAACCTGCCCGTCGGGGTTGCGCTCTACGGCCGGATCTGGGATCCGACGTCGCTCGGAGCCCTGTCACTGCTCAAGCTCGCAGCGATGGGTGGCGTCATGATCGGGATTCTCGCCATCATGCTGGTCACGCGTCACGCCCGCGCGGAGGAGGAGAAGGGCCGCACCGAACTGATCGGCGCCAGCGCTGTCGGCTCGTGGGCAGGCCTGACCGCCGCGGTGCTCGTCACGACCGTGGCCATGGCTGCCATCGCCATCCTCTCCGCGCTGGGCCTCACCGCGGCTGGCCTGCCAGCCAGCGGCTCCTGGGCATTCGGGCTCGCCTGGGCAACCACCGGCCTCGCATTCGCTGCTGTCTCCGCGATCGCCAACCAGGTGACCGTGTCGGCGCGGGCTGCCAATGCGCTGGCGATGATCGTCCTCGCCATCACCTACCTGCTCAGGGCCGTCGGCGATGTCTCGGGTGACGCCACGACGCCGGGGCTGCTCTCCTGGCTCTCCCCCATCGGCTGGGGGCAACAGGTCCGCCCCTACGCCGGCGACCGCTTCGCCGCTCTGCTGCTTCCGCTGGTATTCACCGCAGTAGCGCTCGTGGCCGCATTCGCTCTCCAGTCCCGCCGCGACATCGGTGCCGGCCTGCTGCCCGACAGATCAGGACGCGCCACCGCATCTCCCCGCCTGTCCAGTCCCCTCGCACTCGCCTGGCGTCTGCAGTATCCGATGCTGCTGGGCTGGCTGATCGCGTACGCGATCCTGAGCGCCATCGTCGGGAGCATCGTCAACAATCTCAGCGGCATGCTCGACACCGATCAGGCCAAGGCGATGATCACGGCACTCGGTGGCACCGACGTTCTCATGGATGCGTTCGTGTCGATGGAGTTCAGCATCCTCGCCTTCGTGACCGCGGCGTACGGGATCGTCGCCGCCCGGCGCCTCGCCACGGAGGAGGCCGACGGCCATGCCGAGCCACTGCTCGCAACAGCCGTGTCGCGGACGCGATTCCTCGTGAGCCACCTGACGGTCGCCCTCGTCGGCACGACGCTGCTCGCGCTCACCCAAGGCATCGCCTTCGCACTCGCCAATGCAGCACAGTCGGGAAGCGACGACCGGATCGCCTCGACCATTGGGGCGTCCGTCGCCTACCTGCCGGCCATCTGGCTGATGACGGGCGTGGTCATCCTGCTGTTCGGCTACGTCCCGCGGCTGACCTTCGTGGCCTGGATCCTGCTTGTCGGCTTCCTGCTGGTGGCCGAGCTCGGGGCGCTGCTGTCGTGGCCGGGCTGGCTCATCGACACATCGCCATTCGCCCAGGTTCCGAAACTGCCGGGCGCGACTCTGGACGCGACGCCGTTGGTCGTCCTGCTGGTGATTGCGATGGCACTCATCGCGATCGGCGCCGCCCGCTTCCGGCGACGCGATCTCGCGACGCCCTGACGGGCGAGGCCACTAGCGGCAGGTGCAGCGCTCTTCGGGCGTGTACATGGCCAGTACCTGGTCGATATGCATGCCGCAGCCCGTGTAGGTGACCTTGTTGCACTGACGGCAGAGCGCAGGACTGCACATGCGTTAGCTCCCTAGGGACGGCGTGGTCCGGCCAGCATACCCCACGGGGTATGCCACTCCAAGCCGATCAGCCCGCGTCGCTCTTGCGGAACAGGAAGGCCGTGATCGCCACGAGCACCACCGCGATGAAGATCTGGGTGAGGAACGTGAGCCAGAACGAGTCCGCGTAGCCGAAACCCTTGGCCACGAAGATGCCAGCGAAGGCGGCGAGGATGCCGATGATGATCGTGACGATGCACCCGATCGGCTGCATGCTCGGCACGAGGATCCGCGCGATGAGGCCGATGACGATGCCCACGAAGATGGCACTGATGACGCCGTTGATGTCCATGGCGGTCAGCCAACCATCGACTGGCCGTCGCGGGCAAGCGCGACAAGCCGGGAAACCGCCCGAAAGTACTTCTTGCGGTAGCCACCACGGAGCATTTCCTCGGAGAAGAGCCGGTCCAGTGCGACGCCACTTGCCACGACCGGGACGTCGCGGTCATAGAGGCGATCCACCAGGACCACCATCCGCAGCGCCTGCGCCTGGTCAGTGATCGTGCGCACCTGCGACAGGGCCAGCAGGTCGATCCCGCCGACGAGAGCGCCGTATCGCGACGGATGGATCGTCGCCAGATGCTTCAGCAGCGGGTCGAACTCATCGAACGCGGCCCCGGGAGTGGACTCCGCCAGCGCCCGGACGGCATCGTCCGCCAGCGGGTCCGGCGCGGGAGGCAGGCCACGGTGCCGGTAGTCATCGCCCTCGATCCGCAGCACGTCGAAGTGGGCCGACAGCCCCTGGATCTCGCGCAGGAAGTCGTCCGCCGCGAACCGACCCTCCCCCAGCTTGTCTGGCAGCGTGTTCGAGGTGGCGGCCAGATGCACTCCCGCATCGACGAGTTCGCCCAACAGCGTCGACATCAGCACCGTGTCGCCGGGATCGTCGAGCTCGAACTCGTCGATGCACACAAGACGGTTCTCCTTCAAGGCCTCAACGGCCGTCCGGAAGCCAAGCACGCCCACAAGGTTCGTGTACTCGACGAACGTGCCAAACCGCTTGGGACCGGGCACGGCGTGCCACAGTGCGGCCAGCAGGTGGGACTTGCCGACGCCGAAGCCACCGTCGAGGTAGACCCCCGCTCGCCCCTCGGGCGGGGCGGCCCGACGGAAGATCGATCGTCGGGCCGGCGCAGGCTCAGCGACGCGACCAGCAAATGCCTCAAGGGCGCCGACCGCTGCGGCTTGCGTGGGCCGCGCGGCGTCCGGAACATAGGTGTCGAAGCGCACGTCGGTGAAGTGCGGTGGCGGCACGAACTCGTCGACGAGCCCGGCCACCGTCAGGGACGGATGGCGCGCAGTGAGCGACTCGGGCACGACCGTGAGCCTATTCATGCGACGATCGCGTGGTGCGCCGCCTCCTTCCCGCCCCGATCGCCGAGCTCAGCGATGATGCCCTGCGCGACGCCTACGCCTTCCCGGAGCAGCGCCCGTGGGTGCGCGCCAACATGGTGTCGACGCTCGACGGGGCCATGCGCGGCACGGACAGC
The DNA here is from genome assembly GCA_026392575.1 of Actinomycetota bacterium. Taxonomy (GTDB): domain Bacteria; phylum Actinomycetota; class Actinomycetes; order S36-B12; family S36-B12; genus UBA10649. The sequence goes on from JAPLBU010000261.1 coordinate 3,650, forward strand.
GGGTCCCGCTCGATCAGCACGCCGGCGGACCAGCGGGTGTTCTCGATCGCCCGCGCCGATGCCGATGTGATCCTCGTCGGGGCTGGCACGATCCGAGCCGAGGACTACCGTCCGTCGAAGAAGATCGTCGCCATCGTCTCCAACCGTCTCGATCTGCCGCTCACCCTGCGCATGCTCGCCGAGCGCACGGACGAGAACCCCCGGCCCATCGCGTTCGCCACTGACGCGGCGGCGGCCGATGCTGCGGACGAGCTGCGCGCCGTGGTCGACATCGTGCCGTGCGGGGCCGACTCCGTCGACCTCCAACGCGTCATCGAGGAGCTCGCCGCACGCGGGCTGGGACACATCCACTGCGAGGGCGGCCCGAACCTGCTCGGCGACCTGGCCGCCGCTGGACTCCTGGACGAACTGATCCTCACCGTCGCTCCCCTCCTGCTGGGGGGCGGACCGGGCGAGCACATCCTCACGGTGGCCGGGGGCTTCGACCCGCCCCTACGCCTGACGCCGACACATGTCCTCGAGGAGGACGGCAGCGTGTTCCTCCGGGCCAGGGTCAACTGATGCTCACACCGCCCATCGAGCCGATGCTCGCCAAGCCGCTGGGGCATCGTCTCCCCGATGTCACCGACGGTTTCAGCTTCGAACCGAAGTGGGACGGCTTCCGATGCCTGCTGTTCCGCTCCGGCGACGATGTCGTGCTGCAGGGTCGCGGTCGGTCGGCAGGCACTCCGGGTGACATCGTCGACCTCGCGTACGCCTTCCCCGAGCTGGTGGCAGCCGCACGCGAGCAGGTGCCAGACGGCACGGTGGTCGATGGCGAGATCGTCGTCGCCCGCGCGGGCCGACTCGACTTCGTCGCCCTCTCGACCCGGCTGCGGCCACGGTCCGAGGCCGGTGGGGGAAACATCGCGCGGCTTGCCGCCGACCTCCCCGCCTCGCTGTTGGCCTTTGACCTGCTCTGCTCCGATCGTGATCTGATGGCACTGCCGTTCCACGAGCGCCGCATGCTGCTCGAGCAACTCGCAACGTCATGGGAACCGCCGCTGCTGCTGACCCCAACCACGCGCGACCGCTCGGTAGCGCAGACCTGGTTCGACCGCTTCGAGTCGGCGGGCGTCGACGGACTCATCGTGAAGCCACTCGGTACAGGGCAAGGTCAAGCACCAGCGCTCCGCCGATGTCGTGGTCGCCGGCTGGCGGGCGCATGCCCGCCCTGGCGCAGACGGGACACCCGTCGTGGGCAGCCTGCTGCTCGGAATGAACGACGCAGAGGGGGTCCTGCAGTACGTCGGCGCCGCCTCAGCGTTCACCGCTGCAGCACGCGCCGATCTGGTGACTCTCCTCACCCCGCTCGAGGTCGTCGATGACGACCACCCGTGGCGAGGAGACACGTCCGCCAACGCGCCCGGCGAGGCCAGCCGCTGGAAGAAGGAGCAGGCGTGGACGGCGCTGCGCCCCGAACTTGTCGCGGAGGTCACCTACGACCAGATGGAGGGACCGCGGTTCCGCCATGTCGCCGGCTTCCTGCGGTGGCGGCCCGATCGGGGTCCTGACTCGTGCAACTTCGACCAGCTCGAGGTGCCCCCACCCGCCCGCATCGAGGACCTGCTGACGCCCTCGGGTTAGGGGATCCGCCCATCGGCCCGTCGTCGCTCAGGTCAGCCTCGTCGGCGTGACGGCTGCACGCGCGGCGGCTCGCCCGGCATCTTCGGGAACTCCGGTGGGTAGGGCAGCTCCGGCAGTCCGGCGGCGACATCGCGATCCCATGCCTCCATGGCGGGAGCAAGGTCCGCAGCGGCGGCGCGAATGCCGCTCCAGGGATCAACGCTTCGTTCGGCCACGAGTGTCGGCACCGTGCGGAGAGTGACGTCACGCGGATCGATCGCATCCACATCGCCCCACTCGATCGGCAGTGACACGGGAGCCGTCGGGTGTGCGCGCAGCGAGTAGGCCGCCGCCATCATTCGGTCCTGAGCGTTCTGGTTGAAGTCGACGAAAACCCGATCCCCTCGCTCCTCCTTCCACCACGACATCGTCACGTGGTCCGGATCACGACGCTCGAGCTCACGCCCCAATGCGATCGCGGCATGGCGGACGTCGATGAAGGTCCACTGCGGCAGGATCGGGATGAACACATGCAGGCCGCGACTCCCGGTCGTCTTGACGAAGGAATCCATTCCCCACTCCCCCGCCACCTGGCGGCAGGCGTGCGCGACGCGGCGCACATCGTCGAACGAATTCACTGGGGACGGATCCAGATCGATGCGCAACTGGTCCGGATGCGCGACATCAGGCGCCGTGACCGGCCCTGCATGGAAGGTGATGGTGCCCATCTGCACCGCCCAGGCGATGGCTGCTCGCGTCGATGGGCCGAGCAGCGTGCCGGGTCGCCCACTGGGACACGCCACCTCGAGGCCATGCACGTACTCAGGGGCGCTCTTGGGCAAATGCTTCTGAAAGAAGTGCTCGCTCTCGACAGTGACTCCGTCGGGCCAGCGCTCCAGGGCTGTCGGCCGGCCGGCCACCTGCTCAAGCATCGGACCGCCGACGGCCAGGTAGTAGTCCAGGACCTCGCGCTTGGTGACCCCGGGGAACACCTGCTTTTCCGGGCTGGTGAGGCGCACGGTTGTGCCGTCGACGTCGATCTGCAACGGCTTGCCGTTCGTCGTGGATGGCACGCCTGCACGCTAGCCGGAGGCGACCGCTAGGGTCCACCTGTGACGACAGCCGCCCTCGTGTTCTGGATCATCGCCATCATCCTGTTCATCTTCGGGGTGGTGTTCGTCCTCGTGGGCCTGAACAGCGAGCGCGTCTACTGGTCGCAGCGCGACCCCGCGGGCGATGCCCGCAAGGACGCCACCAGGCTCTCAGACATCATCAAGCGCACCGGGCACTACGCCACCGGCGAATACCGGGCACCCTTGCGGATCACCGCGATCGGCGTCCTCATCTGCGAGATCGCCATCGGATTCGCCGTCATCGCACTGATCGTCACGCTTACCAGCTGACGTTTGACCAGCACCGCGCTATCGCGTCAAGCAGGTCGGACCGGCAGCACGCGCGGAAGAACCTCGCCAGCGGGCACATCCTCGAATGGCATCGGCCGACCGAGGTAGAACCCCTGGGCGTATTCACACCCCATCTCCCGCAGGGCAGCCAACTGCTCGGCCGTCTCGACACCCTCGGCGACGGCCTTCTTGCCGAATCGGTAGATCAGGTCGAGCATCGATCGGACGAGCTCGAAATCCTCGTCATTGCGCATCATCTCGTCGACGAAGGACTTGTCGACCTTGACGATGTCGGCGGGTACCGAGCGGAACGAGTCCAGGCCCGCATAGCCCGTACCGAAGTCATCGATGGCCACGTGCATCCCGAGGCCACGAAGTGCGGTCAGGGTCTCGATCGCGGTGCGACCCGCGCTGAGAGTCTCCTCCTCGGTGACCTCGACCGTCATGGCTGCCGGTGGGACGCCGAACTCCGCGAGCGCCAACTGGACCGTGGTGATCGCCGTCGCGTTCAGCCACTGGGGTGGCGCATTGAAGGCCACCCTGACCTCGTGGCCGCTCTCAAGCCATCGCGACGCTGCCGAGCATGACTGACGAACGACCTGATCGGTCAGCGCACCCATCAGCCCGAGTTCGGCGGCCAGGGGCAGGAACGCCGACGGCATCACGAGCCCGCCGTCCGTCCCACGCAGCCGCACCAGGGTCTCAGCGGCGACCATGCGTCCGGTGGAGATGAGCGTGATGGGCTGGAACAGGCAGACCAGTCCGTCGTTCTCGAGGGCAGCGCGCAGGAGTTGCTCCGTGCCCATTCGCTCGATGGCGGGTCGGTCGTCGCCCGGCTCGAAGTGGGCGGCCTGCCGCCGTCCGCCCTGCTTCGCCCGCTGCAGCGCGATGTCCGCTCCGCGGAGCAGGTCGCCGGGAATCTCCGTGGACGCGTCGGACTGCGCAGATCCGATGCTGACCGACACCGGCACCGGCCGGCCGTCGAGGATGAACGGCTCGAGTGCACTTGTCAGGAGCCGCTGGGCGAGATCACCCAGAGCATCGTCCTGGATCGTCCGAGGCCGCAGGACGGCGAACTCATCACCCCCCGTCCGTACGAGGAAGTCGCGTGGCGCGAGCACTTCGGCGAAGCGCTGCGCCATCTGAATGATCAGCTGGTCACCCACCAGGTGCCCCAGCCCGTTGTTGACTACCTTCAGGTCGTCAATATCGAGGATCAGCAGCCCGACGGGTGCATCCGAGACATCGGCCAGCGCTGCCTCAAGGCGTTCGACGAGGGCGGCGCGGTTGGGCAGCCCCGTCAGGCTGTCGCGTCGCGCCTGCTGCCTCAGCAGTTCCTCCGACACCCGGTCGGCGGTGACGTCCTCCAGCACGAGGACGGCGAACTCCTCAGCTCCGTCGCCCGAGCCCTCAGCGGCGGGCGCACCCGGCTCCGAGAACCTCCTCGACATTGTCGGCCGCAGCCATCGCACCGACCCATCCCTGCTCAGCGCGTGCATGTCGCGACCGGAGTCGAGGTCCGGGAGACCCATCGGCTGCGCGGGTGTCAACAGGGCGGACAGGCGGACGCCCCGCACCTCGTCGCCGGGCAGCCCGACGATGGCGAGGAAGGCCGGATTCGCCTCCCTGATGACCGGATAGGAGTCCGGCGGCAGGGTCACCCAGGCAGCGGGCACGGGAGACTCCCGGAATACGGCCCCCAGCATGGCCGATGAGCGAACGATGGCGCCCTCGATCTCGCGGCGCTCGCTGACCACCGATGCCAGCACGAAGACCGACACCGTCAGGACCAGCAGGTACATCTGGATCGCAAAGACGTCACTTGCCGTCATCGGCGTGGACAGGTCGTACACGCCCGTCTCCACCGACGCAGAGACCGACACCGCAAGCACCGTGAGACCGGTGAGTGAAGCCGTGAGCGGAACGGGGTAGCGGACAGCAGCTGCGATCAGCAGGGGCAGCACGAGGTACTGGGAGCCGGGCACCACGGTCCCGAATGGTGAGAAGAAGATGAGCAGCAGGACGCCGACAACGACGAAGCCGCCCAGAATCTGCTCGCGGCTCTCCGGGGGTCGCAGCGCCGTCCAGCGCCAGCGGTACAGGCCCAGCACCGTCGCTGAGCCGGCGATCAGTCCGACCATCGTGCTCAGCCCCACCTCCGCCAAGGCTTCCGACGCAGCGATCGCCGTCAGCGCGACCCACGGCACATCGGCGCCCAGCCCGGAGTGGTCCCGACGGTTCCGCCGGATGATCCATGCGTACCCGAGGATCGCCAGGAGATCGACACCCACTTGCAGGACGACGAACCACAGGGGCAGATCGAGCCAGGCGTATCCGAGCGCCAGACCGACGGCTGTCGGAACCAGCAGAGGCCACCAGCGCCTCCGTGGCAGCACGACGAGGAGACCAGCGGCCAGGCCCCCGCCCACCCACACGATCGCGATCCCCTGCGCCGACACGATGAGCGGCTCGATGACGAGCAGGTAGACAACCCACAGGCACGACCACAGGAACAGATCACGCAGCCTCGCCACGCCGTCCCTCCCGCCGCTACGCCCGGATACCTCTAGAACACGCTATCCAACGCATGGACCGCCCGCCCTGAACGCGCGCGAGCGTCGGGCCACCATTCCTGCCTCACTATGCTCGCCCCACCGAGCCTGGGGAGTCCGTCCGGTGAGCCCATCAACGCAGCAGCGCAGCCCCGCCTGGGCGATCTACGCGGTCATCGCGGTCGCCTGGCTCGCGACCCGCGCGTTCGCACTGATGTCCGTCGATATGACGCCCTGGATGCTCAACGACCTCGACATCTACGCCGCGTGGCTCCCTCTTCTGCAGGACGGCGCCTTCCCCACGGGGGATCCCACGTGGCAGTACCCGCCCGGTATCGCGCCGGTGTTCCTCATCGCGGGAGCCATCCCCACCGACTTCCGCTGGGCCTTCACCCTTGTCATCCTGGCTGCTGATGCCGCCATCATGGCCGCCCTCATGCGTGCGCATGCCCGTCGCGCCGGCTCCTCATGGCGCGGCCTGTGGATCTGGGCGCTCGCCGGGCTGATCGTCGGTTCGATCATGATGGTTCGATTCGACGTGGTGCCGACGATGTTCGCTGTCGGAGCCGTCCTGCTCGTCGCACGTCCGGCTCTCTCCGGGGTCAGCACGGCCCTGGGGCTGACCGTCAAGGTGTGGCCCGCGCTCATGCTGTTCGTCCTGCCCCGACGCTCGCTCACCCGCGGGGTGCTCGCTTTCATCGCGACCGCCGTCGTGGTCCTCGCCGCGTTCGGGATCCTGACCGACAACAGCCTGTCGTTCATCGGCAACCAGCAGGCCCGGGGCCTGCAGGTCGAATCGGTCGGTGCCCTCCCCTACGAGCTCTTCACCCTCTTCGGCGGCCAGGTGGCCTTCGGCCTGAAGTACGGCTCGATCCAGGTGCTCATGCAGGGGACGGAAGCCGTCGGACTCGCCATGACGGTGGCCGGGCTGGCGCTGTTCGCCCTGCTCGCGTGGGCGCGGCTGTCCGGGCGCCTGGAATCCGTGCCCGCCGGCGACGTCGCTCTCACGGTCATGCTGGTTGCGGTCGCGACCAGCCGCGTCTACTCCCCGCAGTTCAACGTCTGGCTCGTCGGACTCGCCGCCGTGGCCCTGATCAATGCCGCATCGCGCCAACGACTCGTCGTGACACTCGTGATCGGGGTGTCACTGCTGACCCAGATCGTCTACCCATGGTCCGCGACGCAACTGGTCACGGGCGAACCAGTCGCCATCATCGCTCAGACGCTGCGGATCGCCGGTTTGATGGCGGCTGTCGTGCTCGCCCTGCTCGCTATCCTGCGAACTCCACGGGCAGCAACGAGGGAGGGCTGATCGCGATGCGCAACTGGTCCGAGCATGTCGAGTTCTCGGCAGCCTCCTTCTCCGAGCCCGGCACACTGGGCGACCTGCAGTCGCTGGTCGCATCGAGCGACCGGATCCGCGCCCTGGGAACGGCGCACTCATTCAACGACCTTGCCGACACCACCGGCATCCACGTGTCGGTTGCCGGTCTCTCGCGCGAGATCGAGATCGACGCGGGCCACAACATCGCACGGGTCTCCGCCGGGTTGCGCTACGGCGAGGCCGCGCGACTCCTCGACGAGCGCGGCTGGGCGATCCACAACATGGCTTCTCTCGGGCACATCTCCGTCGCCGGCACGATCGCCACCGGCACGCATGGCTCCGGAGACCGCAACCCAACCCTGTCAGCAGCCGTCCGCGGGCTCGATCTGGTCACCGCGACCGGCGACCTTGTGCACCTGTCCGCTGAAACGGCTCCCGATGAGTTCCCCGGCACGGTCGTCTCGCTCGGGGCCCTCGGGGTGGTCACCACCGTCGAACTCGCCATCGAGCCCGCCTTCGATATCCGGCAGTACGT
>JAPLBU010000280.1:0-1719 GCA_026392575.1 Actinomycetota bacterium
AAGGATCCCGCCCACCGATCCGAGCACCTGCCAGACGGTTCCGTCGATGGGGGAGACGACCTGGGACACGCTGGCGTCGGCTGCCACGCCTTCAGCTACGGGCTGCCCGGCGCGGACGGCAGAGCCGTCCTGAACCAGCACGGAGGTGAGGACCTGTCCGACGGGGCTTGCGGCGACGGCCACGCCAGTCGCGGCTACGGCGCGTCCGGTGGCGGTCACCGACTTGGTCTGCACGATGGTTCCGGCATAGACGAGCCCGGCGACGATGACGAGGCCTACGCCGACTAGGGCCAGCCAGGACCGGCGGGAGGTGAGAGGCAGCAGATTGTCGACCTGCTTGGGCACATCGATCTCGGCCAGCGCCTTGGCGCGGAAGACGGTCGCTGCCGAGCCGTGGGACTGTTCCGGCTTGTCCCCGACGACGTCGAAGATGGCATCAAGCACGCCCGACTGTCGCCGCGCGCTATCGCGGTTCGGCGTCCGATCGCTCATCTGATCTCCGATCGAGGGGTGGACGCGTATCGGCCGCCTGCTGAGGATCGTAGGAGGTGGCTACGTGACCACTCACCGTACTAGCACGGTGATCAGGGGCGGGCTCAGATGATCAGTGACATCAGGTCTCGGCTCCCGGTGTGGACGGACTGCATGTACAGGCCGATTCCGGACAGGCCCTGCATGAGGCCGGGGTTGCTGGCCTCCGAACCCGGGCCCGATTCCAGGCTGTAGCGCGTCAGCCGGAACCGGCCGGACTGCCCCGCCCGGTCGAAGACGTCCATATCGATCGCGGCCGCGGCGGCGACCCACGTGGGCTCATCGGCCCAGGCACCGGCCTCCCGGAGGAAGGCCGCTCGACCGAGGTTGCCGCAGCACACGTGGTCGACGGGACTGTTGGGTGCCGCGATCGTCGCGCGGACGGCCGAGTGGATGTCGTCCCACCATCGGCCGGCGTCGGGGTGGGTGGGAGCTGAGGTCAGCGCCTGGATGCGGGCCAGCCCGATGCCGGGTGCGCCTGCGCACCAGCCAAGCATGAAAGAGGGGGATGTCCCGGGGTCGCGGAAGTCCGGCCAGTTGCCTTCGTCGTCATCGAAGACCTCTGCCTCGTAGCGCAGGCCGCGTGCACCTGCATCCACCAACTCGTCGTCGTTGAGGGCGACGCCCGCCTCAATGAGAGCGAGGCCGATCCCGCTGGCCCCGTGTGCGAGACCGGTGAGTGGCTGGCCGGCATTGAAGGCAGTGCTCCATGCGCCGGTCGTCGGTTGCTGGGCCTGGTGAACGTGCTCGGCGAGCAGCTGCAGTGCCTGCTGCGACGCGTCGGTGGGTGCGCGCAGGTGCTGACGGGCCACGACTCCGATGGTGCCAGCGGCGCCGCCAAGGACGTCGAGCTTGCGGTCCTTCGCGACCGCCTCGGCCGTGATCGATGCGACGAGGGTGTCGCTCAGGTGGGTGAAGTCGATGCGAGTCCCGAGCCCACTTCGCTCGAGGACCGCGAAAGCCCGGAGGAAGCCGCCGGTCCCGGCCATCCCGAGCCCCGCGTCGCGCAGGAATCGGAAACGTTCGAACTCATCGGGGCTCGTGAGAACTCGGACGAGGGGGGCCAGGACAGTCTGAGCGAAGTCGAGGTGTTCGGGCGACGCGGCGTCTGCGGCGCTGAGGAATGCGGCGATGCCCACGCGCCCCAGGTAGAGCCCCTCATCGACCAGGCCGAACTCGAGCACGTCG
>JAPLBU010000280.1:1727-3179 GCA_026392575.1 Actinomycetota bacterium
AGCAGAGTCAGCCAACTGGGCGCGCCGGTGCGGTCCGGGAAACTGGCGGCCTCGATGGTCTCCCGCAGCGCTGTGGCATCCGTGGCAGTGCCCGTGACTGGTGCGGAGGTCGCCGGTGCGGGTGCGGCCGCCTGTGCATCGCGGGTGTGGGGCGCGGCCATGGCGGGAGCAAAGCGCGCGGCCGTGGATCCGCGGATCAGCCGTACCTGCCACGCGAGATCAGCGACCGAGAGGGACTGGACTCGCTCTACTGCCTGCGTCTGGCCATCCTGCTCGAGGATCCCGGGGAGCGTGCTACCGCCACCCTCGATCTCCAGCGAGCCGAGCGGGTAGTCGAAGTAGGGGATGTCGAGGTTCTCCATGTCGTGAAGCTCGGCAAGGAAGGCCTCCCAGATCGCGGGCCGTTCCTCCCCGAGGAGCGCACTTCGTGCGAGGCGATCGAGTTCGAAGCCACGCACGAGTGCCGACCTGAGTGCAGCCGGCGAGGTCGCTCGCTCCTGCAGTACGGCGTAGGTGCGGGTATTGCGCATCACGATTCGGCGGCGGACCCCCTCGAACTCACGGATTCGAGTGATGATCCGTGCCGAGGTTTCGGGTCGCATCGCACACTCGTAGAGCTCGACGAAGCCGGCGATGAGGTCCTCGATGTGGTCACCCAAGGGGTTGGGGGTGCCGACCTCGACCGGCAGGCTGTGCGGCTGAGGGACCTTCCTGTCGTTCGAGGCCCAGATGACCGCATCGGTGTTGGTGTTTCGCCACCCGGGGAACGGCGTGGCCTCAGGCGACTGCGACCTGACCCCGAGTGCGCTGATGTCGATTGGCTTGGCGCCGGCGCTGATGGCCCAGGTAGGCAGCATCCCGCTCCGCAGTACCGACGCCTGGAGCGGATCCGTGCCGGTGATTGCCTCGCCGGATCCGATGACCACCGTGCTGCCCTCGAACAGCGTCTCCGCGTCGATGAGGTGAAGTTCGGGGCCGCGCGAGATGAGGTTCTCGAAGTGGCAGTCGGTGGTCCCCAGCAGGTGCAGGATGCCAAGGAGACGTCCGGCCGCGCGGTAGAACTCCGGAAGCCGTTCGGCTGCGCACGGTTGATGGTGGACGAAGGACACGTACCCGTAGTCACCCTCGCCGAGAAGCGTACGGACGGCCGGCTCTCCGCTCCCGCCGAGCTCTCCGAGGATCTCGGCGACGATGTGGTTGTAGCGCTGCTCGATCTCGATGTTCTTGGGCTTGTAGACGATCGCGACGCTGTCCTCGCCGCTCCCGAACGTCAGGATCGCCACGCTGCGGCCGCCGCGATGTGGGTCGCTGAGTCCCCAGGTGACGTGGTCGAGTGCGCGGTGCTCGTCGACGCCGAAGGGCGCCCGGAGTTGGTGCCGGTCGCGATCAATCCGTTCCAGCAACTCGATGACATTGGTGCGCCACTGGTCGCACATCACCGCGATGATCCGA
>JAPLBU010000285.1:0-2546 GCA_026392575.1 Actinomycetota bacterium
GCCACCATCGTTCGACAGGCGACTCGGACACCAGGCCCATGCCACCGAACACCTGCACTGCGCGATCAGTCACCCGCCCGAGTGCCTCGGTCGCATAAAGCTTCGCCATCGCAACATCCATGTCGGTCATCTCACCGCGGTCGTACTTGTCGGCGGCGTAGAGCGTGAGCAACTCCGCTGCGGCCAGTTCGACCGCACTGTCGGCAAGCGGGAAGCTGACGCCCTGGAACTTGCCGATCGGCTGGCCGAACTGCTCACGTGTCGCCGCCCACTCCAGCGATGCAGCAAGCACGCGCTGTCCGCGGCCAACACTGTTCGCAGCCACAGCAAGGCGCGTCGACCCAAGCCACTGGCCCATCAGGTCCAGGCCGTGGCCTTCCTCTCCCAGCAGCGCTGAGACGGGCACCCGGCAGTTCACGAAACTCAGTTCGCACTGGTGATAGCCACGGTGCGAGACACAGGACGAGCCGCGGGTGACGGTCAGCCCGGGCGTATCGGTGTCGACGAGGAAGGTGCTGATGAGCGGACGCGTGCCACGCGCGGTCTCCTTCGTGCCGGTCACGGCCAGCAGGATCACGAAGTCGGCCTTGTCCGCATGGCTGATGAAGTGCTTGGTCCCGTTGATGACGAAGTCATCGCCATCCCTGTCCGCCCGCGTCTTCATCGCCTGGACGTCCGACCCTGCACCGGGCTCGGTCATCGCCATGCAGTCATGGCGTTCGCCTCGGATCGACGGCAGCAGGTAGCGCTCGATCTGGTCGCCGACGCAGCCCTGCAGGATGTTGCTCGGCCTCGCGACGAGGCACCCGAGCGCATAGGACGCGCGCCCGAGTTCGCGTTCGACGAGAGCCAGGTTGACACCGCTGAGCCCACCACCACCGAGCTCCTCGGGCATGTTCGGCGCGTAGAGGCCAGACGTGATGGCCGACTGCCGGATCGACTCGGCGAGCTCATCGGGCACGTCGTCAAGGCGGTCGACGAGGTCCTCGTACGGGTAGAGCTCGCGCTCGACGAAACTGCGCACCGTCTCGACGATGAGGTTCTGCTCTTCGGTCAGCGTGAAGTCCATGATCAGTCCTTCTTCATTCGGGGGGCGGGCAGCCCGATGGACCGACCGATCCAGTCGAGGTTGTGGTGTGCGTGGGCGGCAGCAATCTGGTCTAGTCGTTCCCGTAGGTGGCTCGGGAAGGGCGCGGATCTTCCCGCCTCCATATCGACGTGCACGAGCAACTGCTCGCCGGTCGCGATGCACTCGCCATCGCTGCCGCGATGCATCTCATGGGCGATGTGCAGCCGCTTGTCGTCGACACCGATCACCCAGATGGTCAGCCGCAGTTCCTCGCCGACCACCGCTTCGCGCAGGTTCCGCAGATGGGTCTCGACGGTGTAGATGCTGCCGCCTGCCGCCCGGTAAGCCTCGTCGATGCCGATGATGCGGAACAGCGCGTCCGACGCGTCTCCGAAGACGAGCAGGTAGGCGGACTCGCTCATGTGCCCGTTGTAGTCAGCCCAGGCGGGCACCACGTTGCACGTGTGCACGGCAAGCGGGACGTCAATGGGCCGTTCGGGATCCCAGCCGCCATGGGGCTGACCCTCGAAGGGAGTTGTCACCCTCATGTCCTCGTCCACGCCCAGCCCTTCGTTGACATTCCGGCCCCGAGCCCCAAGACTGAGCCATCTGACTGACGAGTCAGACAAATGTCACCGTAGCGCATCCGACCGCACCTGACCACGACCTCCGGAGCCCCCATGCGACCGTTCTCCACCACCACCTTCATCACCTGCGCCGTGACCGGTTCGGGCGATTCGACGGGAGTGAGCGACAAGGTCCCCGTGACCCCGGAGCAGATCGCTGCCTCCGCCATCGAGGCGGCGCAGGCGGGTGCGGCTATCGTCCACATCCACGTGCGCGACCCCGAGACCGGCAAGGGTGCGCGCGCCCCGCACCTGTACCGCGAGGTGGTCGAGCGCATCCGGGCCTCGTCGGTCGACGTGATCCTGAACCTCACAACCGGCATGGGCGGCGACCTCGTCCTCGGCTCAGCCGACAGCCCCTTGCCCCCCGTCGTCGGCACCGACATGGCCCCCGTTTCCGAGCGGCTGGAGCACGTCGCCGAACTGCGACCCGAGATCTGCACCCTCGACGCCGGAACGATGAACTTCGCCGCAGGCGGCGAGTACATCATGGTCAACACCCCCGGCATGGTCCGCGCCATGGCCAAGGGCATCAAGGACCTCGGAGTGCGCCCGGAGATGGAGATCTTCGACACCGGCGACCTCGTGCTGGTCAAGGAGCTGATCGGCGAGGGCCTCATCGACAGCCCGGCGATGCTGCAGCTGTGCATGGGCATTCCCTACGGTGCGCCCAACGACCTCGGCACCGTGACGGCGTTGGTCAATCAGCTGCCCGACGACGCCATCTTCTCTGCCTTCTCCATCGGCCGTTTCCAACTGCCCTATGCCGCCCTCGCTCCCCTGCTGGGCGGAAACATCCGCGTCGGCCTGGAGGACCACGTCTGCCTGTCCCGCGGTGAACTCGCGACGAA
>JAPLBU010000285.1:2582-6050 GCA_026392575.1 Actinomycetota bacterium
GCTCGGCCTCGTGCGACATGGCTGAAGGCGTGCCCGGCACGATCGGGCTGCTCGGCGGCGGTGTCATCGGTGGCGGGTGGGCGGCGCGCTTCGCCCTCAACGGTGCCGACGTGGTGCTCTTCGATCCCGACCCTGAGGCGGAGCGCAAGGTGGGCGAGGTGCTCGCCAACGCCCGCGTCGCGGTCACCCGCCTGGTGCGGGTGCCGCTGCCCGCCGAAGGGCGCATCACCATCGTCCGCACAGTGGCCGAGGCCGCCGAGGCCGCCGACTTCATCCAGGAGTCCGCACCCGAACGGCTCGACCTCAAGGTCTCGCTCCTCTCGGAGGCGAGCCGCGTCGCCGGCCGGGAGGTCGTGATCGGCAGTTCGACATCCGGCCTGCTGCCGAGCCTCCTGCAGGAGGGCATGACGGCACCGGAGCGACTCGTCGTGGGGCACCCCTTCAATCCCGTGTACCTCCTCCCGCTGGTCGAGGTCGTGCCCGGGCGACTCACGTCCCCGGATGCCACCGAGACTGCACGCGCGATCTACACCGCGGTGGGCATGCGCCCGCTCGTGCTCGGCCGGGAGATCGATGGGTTCGTCGCCGACCGACTCCTCGAGGCGCTGTGGCGCGAGGCCCTCTGGCTGGTCAACGACGGGGTCGCGACTATGGAGCAGGTCGACGACGCGATCCGCTTCGGCGCCGGACTGCGCTGGTCCTTCATGGGCACGATGCTCACTTACCGGATCGCGGGTGGCGAGGGCGGCATGCGGCACTTCATGGAGCAGTTCGGGCCGGCATTGCAGTGGCCGTGGACAAAGCTGATGGACGTACCCGAACTCACCGACGACCTGCTCGACACGATGGCCCGTCAGTCCGATGAGCAGGCCGCGGGCGCGTCAATCCGCGAACTGGAGAGGCTGCGCGACGCCTGCCTGGTGTCGGTCATGCACGGTCTGGCCGAACAGGACTACGGCGCCGGTGCCGTACTGCGAGAGTACGAACGCGGCCTGGGACTGACCTCGGACTAGCTGGCTCCGTCCCGTGCCTCGAGGTAGCGCTGCACGAACACATCCACGGCCTCGTCCTTGACGGCGAAGACTCCCTGACCGAAAGCTGACGACGACACCCCGCGCTGCACGCGCTCGGCGACCTCGAAGTCCTGCCGCGCCACCAGTTCGCTGAAGTCGACTACGGGGCTGGGATCGAAGTCATCGCGCACGAGGTCTTCCGCCACGAACAGGTAGTGGGCGATCACCTTGGTGCGATCGGGACCCATCGGCAGCAACTGCGATGCGATCAGCCCGGTGCCAGCCATGTCGATGAACATGTTCGGGAAGACCATCGCTCCGTAGATGGAGTTGGCTTCCACCTCGGTCATCGACGGCATAACCGTCAGCGTCGATATCCCTTGGGCCGAGTAGCTGTTCCCGCCCGGCGGAAGCGATACCCCGCCGTCTTCGCGCCCCTCCTCCAGCACCCAGCCCGTCCGGTACGCCTTGACGGTCTCCAGCAGTTCAGGGTGGACGGTCGGGCAGTGCAGGCACTCGCAGTAGTTCTCGATGATGATCTTCCAGTTGGCGTTGACGATCGTCTCCGTCGTCACGCCGAGGCGCAACTGTCCGAGGTCGAAGCGCTCCAGGCTGAGCGGCTCGTCCCGCTGACCTGCCAGCCACTCCCGCAGCGGCATCGGCGTGCCGCGGTCGAGGTTGACGAACAGGAAGCCCTGCCACACATCGACATGCACCGGGTGCAGCGAAAGTTGCGATCGATCCACTTCGTCGTCACCCACGCGTGGCGTATCTGCGAGCCTCGGTGGCGACAGACGTTGAAGAACGCCCGGAGGCCACCATCGCCCGCGCGAAGGATGATGACGCTCTCCCCCGCGACATCGACAGTTATCCACTGCCCCGACTCGGCGACCTGATGGTCGAGTCCGGCATAGAACCACGAGTGAGCGAAAATGGTCGACTTCTCCTGGGAGAACACCGACTGCTCGGTGTAGTCATGGCCGGGCAGCGTGTTGCGCACCATGTGCGCCTCCTTGGTCTGAGAGTGGTCACAGAGTAGCCGTCTAGACGAGTTGAAGAGGCTGAATCGCCTTTCCACGTAACGATTTTCCCGTGCAATCGGTTGCGGTCAGCTGTCGAACCCCAGCCCGATCCTGTCGAGGGCCCTGAGCCAGAGGCCGCGACGGCCGCCATTGGCATCAGCCTTCTGCAAGGCCGTGGTCGTCAGGCTGATTCCCCACGAGCGGATCGGCTCGGGCGGGAACGGCATCGGCTTGGTGCGCACCATCTCCAGCTCCGTGGCCTCGGTCGAACGTCCGTCGATGAGGTCGAGCATCGTGGCGGCACCGAATCGCGATGCCCCCACGCCGAGGCCGGTGTAGCCCGCCACATAGCCGACCTTCCCGTCGTGGGCCGTGCCCCAGAAGGCACTGAAGCGCGAGCAGGTGTCGATGGCGCCGCCCCATGAGTGCGAGAAGCGGATCCCCCGCAGTTGCGGGAAGGTCTGCAGGAAGTGCTCGGCCAGCCGCTCATACGACTCGCGGTTGTGGTCGTGCTGCGGGCCGAAGCCGTTGCCCGCGTGATAGATCGCGTCATACCCACCCCACAGGATCCGGCCATCCTGCGTCGTCCGGTAGTAGTGGAACTGGTTGCCCGCATCGCTGACCCCCTCGCGCCCTGACCAGCCGATCGCCGAGTGCTGGGCATCTGTCAGCGGCTCTGTCATCAGGACGTAGTCGTACACGGGCACGACGTAATGGGACAGTCGGCGCAACAGCGGCGGGTAGGCATTCGTGGCAAGGGCAACGCGATCAGCCCGCACGAGTCCCGACCGTGACGTGGCCACAACATGCCCGGCACTCGATGCCATATCGAGGATCGGGCTCCGCTCGAACAGCCGCACGCCCGCATCGAGGCAGGCCCTCCGCAGGCCCCATGCCAGGCGTGCGGGATCCACGAGCGCCGTGCCGGCGGGGTCATATGTCGCAGCCAGATAGGTCGGGGAGTCGACCCGAGCCCGGGCCTGTTCGGCCGTGAGCAGCGTGACGTCCTGACCCATCGCGGTTGCCGCCTTGGCATGCTCGGTCAGCCCGGCGAGGTGATGCGGCTCCACCGCGACATCAAGTTCACCGCTTCGCACGAAATCGCAATCGATCCCGAGGTCCGAGATCGCGCGCTCGATCTCGTCGAGGTTCTCCCGCCCCAGCCGCAGCAGCGCGGGCATGTCATCTGGCCAACGCTCCATCCCATTGGCGAATCCATGTGTCAGCGAGCTCGAGACAAACCCGCCGTTTCGGCCCGTGGCCCCGTCGGCCGCCCGGCCACCCTCGACCAGCACGACATCGCGGGCTGGGTCCGCCTGCTTCGCCAGCAGGGCGGTCCACAGGCCGGTGAACCCGGCGCCGACCACGAGCAGGTCAGCGCGCTGAGCGCCGACGAGTTCCGGGGCCACAGCCGGGCGGTCGGGGCGATCAAG
>JAPLBU010000073.1:0-1963 GCA_026392575.1 Actinomycetota bacterium
ACGATGCCCGAGACCATGAGCATCGAACGTCGCATGCTGCTGCGCGGCTACGGTGCCGAGCTGATCCTCACCCCCGGACCTGAGGGCATGGGCGGTGCGATCGCGAAGGCCACGGAGCTGGCCGCCAGCGATCCGAAGTACTTCATGCCGCAGCAGTTCATGAACGCAGCCAACCCGGCGATCCACCGGGTGACCACCGCTGTCGAGATCTGGAATGACACCGACGGCCAGGTCGACATCCTCGTAGCGGGGGTAGGCACCGGCGGCACCATCACCGGCGTCGGTCAGGCGCTCAAGGAGCGCAAGCCCGAACTCCAGGTCATCGCTGTCGAGCCGGCCGCGTCTCCGGTGCTTTCGGGTGGGCCGAAGGGTCCCCATCCGATCCAGGGGATCGGTGCCGGCTTCATCCCCGCCATCCTCGACACCGACGTCTACGACGAGGTGATCGGCGTGCAGGCTGACGATGCGATGGCGATGGCCCGCCGCGCAGCTACCGAGGAAGGCCTGCTCGTGGGCATCTCGTCCGGTGCAGCGCTGTGGGCGGCGCGTGAAGTGGCGCAGCGTCCGGAGAACGCCGGCAAGCTGATCGTCGTCATCATCCCGTCCTTCGGCGAGCGCTATCTCTCCACGGCACTGTTCGCCGGTCTCGGCGAATGAGCTCAAGCGGCCTCGTCGGCGGCCTGCGCCGCAAGGGCCGCGGCGTGCTGTCGGCGATGCGCAGTGACATCGCTTCCGTAGTCGAGCGCGACCCGGCCGCCCGGTCGCCGCTTGAGGTCGCACTCCTGTACCCGGGGGTGCACGCGGTGTGGGCCCATCGGCTCAGCCACTCGCTCTGGCAGAACGGCGCGTACCTGCCGGCGCGCACGGTGTCGCAGGCGACTCGTTTCCTGACCGGCATCGAGATCCATCCGGGTGCGACCCTCGGACCACGCCTGTTCATCGATCACGGTGCGGGCGTCGTCATCGGTGAGACCGCGCGCGTCGGTTCAGACGTCACGATCTATCACGGCGTCACCCTTGGCGGCACCAGCCTCGACCACGGCAAGCGGCACCCGACCATCGGTGACCGGGTCACCGTCGGCGCTGGCGCAAAGGTGCTCGGCAACGTCACGGTGGGCGACGACTCGCGGATCGGCGCCAATGCGGTGCTCGTCCGCTCGGTCGACGACCACTCCGTCGTCGTCGGCGTACCTGGTCAGGTCATCGCACACGGCACCGCTCCCGACGCCGACACCAAACCCAAGCAGGACAGCCCCACCGCTCCCGATCCCGTCGGCCTGGCCGTATCGACCCTGATGAACCGCGTCCAGCAGCTCGAGGTGCACGTCATGGGCAGCGAGCATCACGCGCACGGGCCGCACCAGCGGGCCAGCGGCGAGTGGGAGCTCGAGATGGACGCTTCCGACTTCTCGATCTGATCCACCCCACCCCCCACGGTCTTGAGGTTGTTGGCGTTTCAAGTGCCGGATTCCGCCGCCAACCTCAAGATGGACGGGCTAGAAGCGGCCGATGAGAGGCGCGACGATGACCTTGACGATCATCGCGGCGGGGTAGACCAGCGCATAGCCGAGGTTCACCCGGGGATCGTCCTTGGTTGACTCGTTCGCGTACGCGAGCACTGCCGGCTGGGTCTGCGTACCGGCCAGCACACCACCCATGCGTGGCCCGTACATGCCGGCGAGCAGGCGACCGCCGAGGATGACGGTGGCGGCCGTAACAGTCGTGACAACGACGCCGATGGCGAGAAGTCGGGGACCCGTGGGGCTCGACAGCGCGTCAGCGAGGGCGGAGCCGGAGTTGGAGCCGGCGTAGGCGAGGAACAGCATCATGCCGAGTTGCGACAGGGTCGAGGCCACGCCATGCGGCATCGACCAGTTGATCGGGCCGGTGCGGCCCGCGCGGCCGACGATGAGGCCGACGAGCATGGGTCCGCCGGCGAGGCCGAGGGCGAAGTGGCTGCCGC
>JAPLBU010000073.1:1973-3807 GCA_026392575.1 Actinomycetota bacterium
AGTGGGAATGTCAGTTCGCCGAGCAGTACGCCGAGCGCAAGGCCCAGTGACAGGCTGGTGATCGAGTACGCGGACGCGCCCTTCTCGGAGTCGCCGAGGTAGGCGGTGATCTCGCTCATGCGGCGTCGGTCCGCGACGATCCGCACCCGGTCGCCGATCTGCAGCGCCAGGTCGTCGGTGGCCAGCAGGTCGACGTCTCCGCGACGCACGCGCGTGGCGACCGCACCGAACCGGCGGCGCAGCCGGAGCTCCCCGAGCGTCTG
This sequence comes from Actinomycetota bacterium, assembly GCA_026392575.1. Taxonomy (GTDB): domain Bacteria; phylum Actinomycetota; class Actinomycetes; order S36-B12; family S36-B12; genus UBA10649. Next base: position 2,237 of record JAPLBU010000073.1, read on the forward strand.
GCCGGCAACCTTCGGGTTCGACACGGCCACGCGCCGGTAGTCCACCGTGGAGCGGTCGAGCGTCAGGGCCACGGACGACGGATGCCCGACGGCCGTCACGAAGTCGTCGACCACAGCCTGCGAGCCGATCACGGTCAGGATGTCGCCCGGCATCGGGATGGCGTCATCGGTGGCCACGTCGACGTCGCCGGGATGTCCGGGGGCGTCGCCCCGCATGATGCGCGAGAAGACGATGTTGTGGTCGTAGCGCTCGGAGAGCGTGCCGAGGTCGGGGAGGTTCGGTGTCTCGACGCGCACGGTCATGCCGTCGAGGCGCGGGGGCAGCGGATCCTCGACGATCGGAGCCAGCGCCTTCCTGGGCGGTGCTGCCTTGATGCCGATGACAGCCGCGAGCAGCATGCCCAGCACGCCGAACAGGTACGTCACGGAGTAGCCGACCGTTGGCAGGTCGGAGGCCCACGCCTCACTCGCCGCCGCCAGGGCGGGCGTGTTGGTCAGCGCGCCGGCGTAGACACCGGAGAGGATCGGGCCGGACAGGCCCAGGGCGTTGCCGGCCAGCACGGTGACGAGGGCGCCGATGAGGAGGGCGCCGATGACCACGCCCAGGGCTCGCCCGCCGGTCTTGAGGGCGGCGAAGAACGATGGTCCGGCCCCGACGCCGATGACATAGGCGAACAGGGCCAGGCCGAAGACCCCGAGGATCTGGGGCAGCTTCAGTCGGTCGTCGTAGGCGGAGAAGGCCAGCGCCGTGAAGAGCACGGCGGCCGGGCCGAGGGAGAAGCTGCGGATCTTGATGGATCCGATCGCACCGCCGATCGCCATGATGACGGTGAGGAGCAGCAGTGGCTGCTCGGCGGCCAGGTCTGCCCAGCCGCGGAGGATTTCGCTGACGTCCACCCTGCCATTATCGACGCCGCCAGATGCAAACGCTTACTCCGGGGCGGTGATCCTGATCACCCGGCCCGTTCGACGGCTCAGCCGACGGGGCCGTTCGGCGTCATGACGACCTTCAGGCTCTCGGGAGACATGCTCATCCGCATCGCGGCATCGACATCCGCGAGCGCGTACTCGTGACTCACCATCTCCTCCAGCGGGTACCGGTCGGCGTAGCGCTCCATCAGGGTGAGCGCCGGGCCGTAGCCGGTGGAGGGGTGGTTGGTCAGTCCGATCAGGCGAATGTTCTTGCTGCAGATATGACGGTGCACATTGATCGCCACGTCACCAGTGTCGGCGAAGACGCCCATCTCGAGCATCATGCCGCCGCGCTTGAGCATCTCGATCCCCTCGATGAACGAGGACGGCCGGTTGGCCATGTGCAGGACGACGTCGGCTCCGCGGCCGCGGGTCAGGTCGTGCACGAGGTCGATGCGCTCCTCTGGCGATGTGGTCGACGCGTTGATCGTGACGTCGGCGCCCATCTTCTTCGCGAAGGCGAGCCGGGACTCGCTCAGATCGGTCGCGATGATCTGACCGGCACCCATCATGTCGGCCTTCATGACGTGCAGGAGTCCCAGCGGGCCGGAGCCGATCACGACGACGGTGTCACCGGAGTTGAAGCCCTCGTACGACAT
>JAPLBU010000204.1 GCA_026392575.1 Actinomycetota bacterium
CTGGACAAGCAACTGGCAACCAGCGGCCGACCGGTCGTGTCACGCAATGCGCTGATCACCGCTGCCGCCCGCAAGGTCATCGCCGACCCGGCGGCGTACGCGTCCGCTCCCGGCCGGGATCCGAGCGAACCGTCCTCCGCCATCCAGGGCAGGGTCCCCGCAGGACTGCCGGCAGACCTCCGCGCAGCCGCCTACTCCGTCGAACCCCCACTGGTCGTCGCGCATGCGATGGCTGCCGCCGCTACGGAACTCCTCGAGGAACTGCAGACCCTGGTGAAGAAGGGCAAGCACACCCCGCGTCGCACCTGACATTACAAACATTCAGGGTTACACAGTTACATTCGAGAGACACGGGTCGTGGTCGACTCCCGCGGTGGTGTGTTCAGCACCGCGCTCTGGCGGGGGAGAGGTGCGCCTACGAGCCGTTGCTTCCCGCGAGGAACCCGATGCCAAGCACGGCGGTGATGATGATCCACAGGAGGAAGAAGGATCCCGCCAACCTCACCCAGTAGTGGACCTTCTTGAGGTAGAGCTCCTGGGTCTCCGCTGACAGGAGCAGCGAGGTCAGGATGTCGTTGGTCTCGTCCGCGAGCGTCGGATTCTCGTCCATGTTTCCCCCTTGATCGATGTTCATCGACAGTAGCAGCGCCGCACGTCACGGGACCTGCCGTGGAAGCGGCGGACCGTGCGCAGGCGCGGCGTTACACGGCCACTGACTGCGATCCGGCGGTCTCCAGGATGACGGATCGGGAGACGTCCGGCTCGGCAGCGAAACCACCAGTGGCGCCGTGGCGATGCTTGGCGATGATGAACTCGATCTCGAACGGCTCGGCCGGGTCGCGGTGCATCAGCACAACGACGTCGGCGTCAGCCTCGAGCTGGCCGGACTCGCGCAGGTCAGCCAGGGAGGGACGCTTGTCCGCGCGCGTCTCACTCGCGCGGTTCAACTGCGAGGCGGCCAGCACGGCCACCCGCTCATCGACCGCCAGGCGCTTGAGCGCGCGCGAGATCGCCGCGACCTCGGTCTGGCGATTCTCGTTTGTACGGGCAGGGGGAGACAACTGCTGCAGGTAGTCCACCAGCACCAAGGAGATCGGGTTCGCGGTGCGCCGGGACTGGCGGATCACCGCGGCGATGTCGGTCGTTGCGGTCGTGGTGTCGATCACGCGGATCCGGCTCAACGCCGTGGGCAAGGACGCGACACCGTTCTCGCGCAGCGACCGGATGGTGGTGGCCATCGCGTTGGCCATGCAGCGTTCCAGCACCTCCTCGGCCACCATCTCCAACGTCACGTACAGCACGCCGACGCCCGACATCGCGGCCGCGACGGCGGCCTGCGCGAGCACGGTCGACTTGCCCGTCGCCGGGCGCGCGGCGATGAGGATCAGGTGGCCGGTGTGCGCGCCGCTCAGTCCGGTGACCTGGTTGAACAACGTCAGCCCGATGGGGATGCCGGTGGCCTCGGATCGGTTCTGCCAGCGGTCGAAGACCTCGTCCATGCCCATCACCGAGCGGGTGGACGCCGACGCGGTGGCCGCCTCCAGCTGCTCCCACGCGAAGCGGACGATGTCGTCGGTCGCCTCGGTGTCGGTGGGGGAGGGCATCGCGGTGACCGCGGACTGGATCCGGGCCGCGGCGGTGCCCAGGGTGCGCAGCCGGTAGGCGTCCATGACGCGTCGGGCGTGCCAGCTGACCGCCGCCGCGACGCAGCCCTCGGCTACCAGGTCCAGGACGGCGCTGACCCCGCCCGCGCTGTCGAGGTCCCCGCGGGCGGTGAGCTCGGCGACAACGGCCGCGACATCGCCGGCGGTCTCCGGGGAGCGGCGGTACACGGTGATGGCCGCGTGGTAGATCTGCGACAGGCGGGCGTCGGTGAACGCGGCGAGGGCGACCTCCTCGGGCAGGGTGTCGGTCGCGGCGGGGGACAAGATGACCCCGCCGACCAGGGCGCGTTCGACCGATGTCATGCCTGCCTCGCTTGGGAGTCGTCGGGGATCGCGATGGTGGCAGCGACCTCGCACAGCAGCGCCAGGCGCACCGCCACCCCGCGCTCGGCGGCAACGGCGGCGGCCCGGTCATGGACCTGCGCGGCCCAGTGCGGATGGGCGTTCTTGGCCTGGACCCAGGCGGCGCTGGACAGGCCCGCGTGCTCGGGGGAGGGGCCGGCGGCGATGCCGCGCTCGGCGGCGAACTTCACCAGATCGCCGTTGGTGATGAGCTTGTTGAGGTAGGCGGCCTTGTTCGCGATGCCGGTCTGCCCGGCCAGCCACGTCGCGGTGGCCGCGACCAGGGCGACATCCCCGGTCAGCGGCAGCGGGCCGGTCCAGCCGACCCGGGCCAGCGCCGCGGTCAGCAGCGTCGACGTCGACGCGGGGGACCGGTCAGGATCGGATTCATGTGATGAGTTCTCATCAGTCAGATCACTGAGATGGGTCGATCCGGTGCTCGCGTAAGCCGGCGCCCGTGAGGGAACCCCCGGTTGGGCTGGTGCCGCTTTGACGGGTCTAGATATGACGGGTGAATCCGTGACGGGTGTATTCCTGCTCCGTGTATGGGTGCCGCGGGGGAGCGGGGTGGGGGTGACCAGGCCAGGGACCGCGGCGATGAAGTACCGGTCGGTGGTGGCGCCCATGCCGCGGCCCAGCCGCGTGCCGGACTCGCGGACCAGCAGCTGCGCGTCGACCAGGTGGGCGAGCAGCTCCTTGGTCTTGTTCGCCGAGTAGCCCAGGTAGGCCGCCAGGTCGGCGCGGGAGAACGCGACCACCCAGGAGCCGGGCACGTCCAGTGCCGGCTCGGCGATCACGCACAGCCGGATCAGGGCCCCGAACGCCTCGGTGCCGACGACACCGGCCAGGGTCATGTCGGCGGCCAGCTCGGTGAAGCCGGGCATCAGGCCGCGCCGGATCGGGATCACCGCCATTGGGCCTCGATC
>JAPLBU010000440.1 GCA_026392575.1 Actinomycetota bacterium
GCTGCTGCTCCATACGGAGCATGTTCAGCGTGGTGACGCCCAGGATCTGCGTCTCGCCGCGCTCGAACAGCGCCGAGCCGTGCACCCGCGGAAGCACCTCGACCTCAGCCGACAGCGTGCGGATGTCGGTGAGACCGCGACCGTCGATGCGGATGTGATCGCGAAGGACGCGCTCGCGCACGACCTTCTTGGTGACGGAGCGCACCGCAGCGGAGAGCTCCTTCTCGCGCCCGGCGAACTCGATCGCGAGCTCGGCGACCGCGACCTTCTTGATGTCGTCGAGGCGCGCCTCACGGTCCGCCTTGCTGACGATGGTCATCGCCTCGGTGACGTCGGCCACGGTGAGCCGCTCAACAGCGTCGTAGGCGTCGGGCTGGTAGTCCGGGAACAGCGGGAACTCGACGGTCGGCTTCGCCGCGGCTGCGGCGAGCTCGGCCTGCGCCTCACACAGTGCGCGGATGAACGGCTTCGACGCATCGAGACCGGACGAGACGACCTCCTCCGTCGGCGCGCTGGCGCCGCCGGCAATGAGCTCGATCGTGCGCGTGGTGGCCTCGGCCTCGACCATCATGATGGCGACGTCGTCACCGGCGACCCGACCCGCGACGACCATGTCGAACACGGCCTCCTCGAGCTGCGAGTGCGTCGGGAAGGCGACCCACTGGCCACGGATGAGGGCGACCCGAACGCCACCGATCGGACCGCTGAACGGCAGGCCCGACAGCTGCGTCGATGCCGACGCGGCGTTGATCGCGACGACGTCGTAGAGGTCATCGGGGTTGAGGGCCATCACGGTGATGACGACCTGGACCTCGTTGCGCAGACCCTTGACGAAGGTCGGGCGCAGCGGGCGGTCGATGAGACGGCAGGTGAGGATCGCGTCCTCGGACGGCCGACCCTCGCGACGGAAGAACGAGCCGGGGATACGCCCGACGGCGTACATGCGCTCCTCGACGTCGACCGTCAGCGGGAAGAAGTCGAACTGCTCCTTCGGGGACTTCCCGGCGGTCGTGGCGCTGAGCAGCATGGTCTCGTCGTCGAGGTACACGGCGACGGAACCGGCAGCCTGGCGTGCCAGCCGGCCGGTCTCGAATCTGATGGTGCGCGTGCCGAACGACCCGTTGTCGATGACGGCCTGCGCGGTGGAGATCTGGGGGCCCTCCACGGGTGCCTCCTGTTTCTGTTGACAGGGGCGCACGTCAAGCAGCCGGTGGCGGTCTTCGATCGAGGCCCACGGGGGTCACGGTCGCCTGTGGCGATCGCTCCCGGAGGTCACTACCGAGGACCGAACGGACGCTGCTGTCGCGGCGCCCCGGATTCTGGTTTCGGTATTCAGTTGTGGAATCCGGACGGCCCGCCCGGATGGACGGGGCCGACCGGCGACGAGGGCTAGCGGCGGATGCCGAGCTTCTCGATGATTGCGCGGTAGCGCGCGATGTCGGACTTCACCAGGTACTGGAGAAGCCGACGACGCTGGCCGACCAGCAGCAGCAGGCCACGCCGGCTGTGGTGGTCGTGCTTGTGGGTCTTGAGGTGCTCCGTCAGGGACGCGTCAGCATCGCGATCTGGACCTCGGGGCTGCCGGTGTCACCGGGCTTAAAGCCGTATTCGGCGATGATTTCGGCCTTGACGGCACTGTCGAGCGGCATGCAACATCCTTTCGAGCACGCTCCCCTAGGGAGCGCGATAAATGACACGAATCGCAGAGCATGGGCCGAAGCACCTGCCTCACGACCGTCTTAGCCCTCCGATGCTACCAGCCTCAGCGATACCGCCGAACCGGCGGCTAGTCGGACAGGAGGGTCCGGATGGTGTCGACGTCCGTGTGCATCTGCGCCACGAGGCCGTCGACATCGGGGAAGGTCAACTGCCCGCGAACGCGGTCGACGAACTCCAGGGTGATCTGCTTGTCGTACAGATCCAGCCCCGTCTGGTCAATCACGTAGGTCTCAATGCGCTTCTGGTCGGTGTGGAACTGCGGATTCGTGCCGACCGAGATGGCCGAGGGCCACCGATTGGTGCCATCGCCGAGGAACCCCGCATAGACCCCGTCACCCGGCAGCGTGGGCGAGCCCGTCCAGCCGAGGTTGGCCGTGGGGAAGCCGAGGGTCCGCCCACGGGCATCGCCATGGATCACGGACCCGGTCATCTCATAGGGGCGCCCCAGCATGTCGGCGGCCGCGGCCGCATCCCCATCCGAGATCAGCCTGCGGACGAGCGTGGATGACCAGAAGGTGCCGGCATCTCCCGCCAAGGGGACGCCGATCACGTCGTAGCCCAGCTCGGCACCCATGGTCGTGAGCAGGTGCACGTCGCCGCGCGCCCGCCTGCCGAACCGGAAGTCCTCCCCCACGGCTACTGCCGCCACCTGCAGGCGACCGACGAGGATGTCGCGCACGAAGTCCTCCGGCTCAGTGGCCTGCAGCTTCTCGTCGAAGGTGAGGACGATCACATCATCCGCGCCAGCAGAGCGCAGGAGCTCGACGCGCTTCTCCACCGATGCCAGCGAGGTCGGCGGCGCCTCGCTGCCGACCACCGCCAGCGGGTGTGGGTCGAAAGTCACGACCACCAGCGGAAGCCCCCGTTGGTCAGCCTCCTGCCGCGCCGCAGCGACGAGCACGCGCTGTCCGCGATGCACGCCGTCGAACACGCCGATCGTGACCACATTGCGGGAGCCGGGCATAGCCGAACTCTACCCGTGCCTGCACATCGCACACGGCCGCGACGATGTCCCGCGGTGCTACGTTCCCCGAGTGGCCATCTCCACCGACTCACCGAGCGTCGTTGCAGGGCAGATCGACCAGAAGGCCCTGCTGCTGCTCGGCTGGATCTGCGCCATTGGCGCCACCGGGGCCTCGCTGTCGGCCATCTCCCTCGTCGATGCCAGCGAATCCATGGCCCTGTCAAGCACGATGCGCGCAGTATGCGCAGGCGCCATCAGCCTGACGATTGCAGCAACCGCGGTACCCGCAGGCCTGCTCGCCGATCGCATCGGCCGACGACGCCTGCTGATGTGGTCATTCGTCGTGACCGGCTGTGCCAACCTGCTGATCGCTGTCGTGCCCCAGGCATGGTCCTACCTCGTCGGCCTGGTGCTCGCCGGCCTCGGGTACGGCGCGATGGGCACCAGCGCCTACGCGTACGTCAAGCGGATTGCCACCGGAAACTCGCTCGGTCGGGCACTGGGCATGCTCGGCGTGTACATCTCGGTCCTCACCTTCCTGGCCAACGTCGGCGGGAGTGCTCTCGCCAACGTGAACTGGCGCCTGCTCTTCGTCGTCCTTCCGATCATGTGCCTGGTGGCACTCGCCCTCACTCCACGGCTCCTGCCGGTCATGGAGACCATCCGCGGAGGGGCCGTCGACTGGCCGGGCATCGTCCTGCTCGCACTCTCGATCATGGGGCTCGTCGGCGGACTGGGCCGGATCAGCAGCCCCGGTGGCCAATCGCAGGGGTTCATCGCACTTGCGGCAAGCGGCCTGTGCTTCGCTGCCTGGCTCTTCGTGGAATCACGCGCCAGTTCACCACTCCTGCCCCTCGGCCTGTTGCGCACTCGCCTGTTCGTGGCAGCAATGATCGTCGGCCTGCTCATGAACGCCGTCATGGGCGCGGCCGTCCTCGGACTGAGTGATCTGCTCCAGTACGCCCAGCAGGACGATGTCTCCATCGCCGCGATGCTGTTGCAGCCGTTCTTCGTCATCGGCTCCATCGGCGGCGCGATCGCAGGGCGGTTCCTCAGCCGCAGTCGCCCTCCCTACCTCGTCGCCGGTACCACGCTCACCGCACAGGCTCAGGTCTTCGTGCAGGCAGCGACCGGTGATCACTACGGCCCACTCACTTCTCTCAAGACGACCGTCAGCCAGATCGGCAGCGGCCTCGGCATGGTCCTGAGCGTCGTTGCCCTGCAGCTCCTGACGGACAACGGGCTGAGCCGGCAACTCACCGCGAACGGCATACCCGCTTCGGAACTCGGCACCGCTCAGCAAGTGATGCAGTCGTTCATCGAATCCGGGCAGCCACCCCGAGTAGCCGACGCCACCGCTCTGCTCCATGCTTCCGCGGAATCGTTCAGTGGCGCCGACGACCTGCTCATGCTCGGCTCGGCCGTCGCGTGTGCCCTCACCGCCGTCATCGCGTGGTTCTGGCTGCGTCAGCCTGCTGCCGCTGAGGGGTCCGACAGCACGGCGAGGTAGGACGCGACCTCGTCGACGGGTCGGGCCATTGCCAGCAGCCGGCCGGACGCATCGACGATGGCCACCGGTCCCTCGACGTCCGGGCCGGCCCAGGCGATGCGCTGGCCGAGGGTCACCGCCCGTGCCTCCGTGTCGCCGACCGACCAGGTGGGGAAGCAGCGCTGCGCCGTATCGGCCAGGCTGATCAGCGACGCTTCACCGATCACGGCCAGGGGCACCGCCTCGGCCAACGCGAACGGACCCACGCGAGTGCGGCGCAAGTCCGTCAGGTGTCCCCCGACGCCGAGCGCTGCTCCGGCATCACGCGCAATGGCCCGTACATAGGTGCCCGTGCTGCATTCGACTTCTGCTTCGACATCCACATGCGTCTCGGCCCACTGGACAGACAGCACCTCGATACGGGAGATCGTCACCGTGCGGGCGGGCAGTTCAACATCCTCACCAGCTCGGACGCGGTCGTATGCACGTCGGCCATTGACCTTGATCGCACTCACGGCGCTGGGGCGCTGCTGAATCGTGCCAACCAGCGTGCCGAGCACTGCGCGGATGGCGGCCTCGTCAAGAGCGGCTACCTGCTCGGGCAGAGCCTGCGCCGTGACCTCTCCTTCGCGGTCGTCAGTGACCGTTGACGACCCGAAACGCATGGTGGTCAGGTATTCCTTGTCATCCAAGGTGAGCAGACCCAGCAGTCGGGTCGCGCGCTCGATACCGATGACGAGTACGCCGGTCGCCATGGGGTCCAGCGTGCCGGCATGACCGACCTTGCGGGTCCCGATGATCCGCCGCACACGGCCGACGACGTCATGGGACGTCATGCCCGTCGGCTTGTCGACGATCAGGATGCCGGACGGGGTCACGCGTCGTCCGAGGCCTCGTCGTCATCGGCATGCCGGTAGGGGTCGGCCTCACCTGCGTACGTGGCGCCGGCTGCCTGCTGGTGCACAGCGGCATCGGCCTCAGCCGCTACCATCAGCAGTTCCTCGAGGTGCGCAGCCGTCTCTGGGATCGCGTCCGGGAAGAACTCCAGGCTCGGAGTGAACTTCACCCCGGTCTGCTTGCCGACTTCGGAGCGCAGCACTCCCTTGGCCGACTCCAGCGCCGCCGCTGTGGATGCGCGCGCCTCGTCGTCGCCGTAGACGGTGTAGAACACCGACGCCTCGCGGATGTCGGGGCTGACGCGAACATCCGTGACCGTGATGAAGCCCAGGCGCGGATCCTTGATCCGCTTCTCCAGGGTTTCGGCGACGATCACCTTGATGCGGTCGGCCATCTTGCGCTGGCGTGCTTCGCTGGTCATGACCCGGCTCCGTTCCTCCCGCAAGTGCGGGACAAGTGGCGAGAAGTGGGCCTACCTGGCCCGATCCTGGCCGTTTGTCCCGCATTGCGGGAGAAACGGCCAGGGGGGTTGGTCAGGGCTTGCGAGGAATCTCCCGCATCTCGAACGTCTCGACAACGTCGTCGACCTTCACGTCCTGGAAGTTGCCCAGGTTGATGCCGCACTCGTAGCCGTCGCGCACCTCGGTGACATCGTCCTTGAATCGACGAAGGCCGGCGATGCCGATGTTGTCCGCGACAACCGCACCATCGCGGATGAGGCGCGCCTTGCTGTTGCGGCGGATCTCGCCGGACTGCACGAGGCAGCCAGCACTCGTGCCGAACTTGCTCGACTTGAACACCTCGCGCACCTGAGCGGTACCGAGCTGCACCTCTTCGTAGATCGGCTTGAGCATTCCGCGCAGGGCTGCCTCGACCTCTTCGATCGCGTTGTAGATGACGCTGTAGAAGCGGACGTCGACGCCCTCCTCGGTCGCCAGCTCGGCAACCTTGCCCTCGGGTCGCACGTTGAAGCCGATGATGACGGCCTTCGACGCGCTCGCGAGTGTGACGTCGTTCTTGTTGATCGCGCCGACGCCGCGGTGGATGACCCGCAGGTTGACCTCGTCGCCCATGTCGATCTTGAGCAGGGCGTCCTCGAGTGCCTCGACGGAGCCGGACACGTCGCCCTTGATGATGAGCGTGAGCTCCGCGACCTCGCCCTTCTCCAGCGACTCGAGGAAGTCCTCGAGTGAACGCTTGACGCGGTTCTTCGCCAGCAGCGCATTGCGCTCCCGGGCCTGCCGCGTCTGGGCGATCTGCCGTGCCACGCGGTCCTCGGAGACGACCATGAAGCTGTCGCCCGCGCCGGGGACCGATGTGAGACCGAGCACCTGGACCGGCATCGACGGCAGCGCCACCTCGACCGGGTTGCCCTCGTCGTCGAGCATCGCCCGCACGCGCCCAAAGGCATCGCCGGCAACGATCGAGTCGCCGGCGCGCAGCGTGCCGCGCTGGACGAGCACCGTGGCCACCGGACCCCGACCGCGGTCGAGGTGCGCCTCGATGGCCACACCTTCCGCGGACTGGTTCGGATTGGCCCGCAGGTCGAGTGCGGCGTCTGCGGTGAGCAGGACCGCCTCGAGCAGCGTCTCGATACCGGAGCCCTGCTTGGCCGACACGTCGACGAACATCGTGTCGCCGCCGAACTCCTCGGCGACCAGGCCGTACTCGGTCAGCTGGGCGCGAACCTTCATCGGATCGGCGCCCTCCTTGTCGACCTTGTTGACGGCCACGACGATCGGGACACCGGCCGCCTGCGCATGGTTCAGCGCCTCGATCGTCTGCGGCTTCACGCCGTCGTCCGCCGCCACCACGAGGATCGAGATGTCGGTGACCTGTGCACCACGGGCACGCATGGCCGTGAAGGCCTCGTGACCGGGTGTATCGATGAAGGTGATCTTGCGCTCGGTGCCATCAGCGGTGACCGTGGCCACCTGGTAGGCGCCGATGTGCTGCGTGATGCCGCCAGCCTCGCC
>JAPLBU010000244.1 GCA_026392575.1 Actinomycetota bacterium
GCCGTAGGAGTCCTGCAGCGACATGATCGCGACCTTGGTGTAGCCGTCCTGCAGCACCATGGAGCCGACGAAGGCACCCTGGAGCACGTCGGACGGAGCCACACGCCAGTACAGGCCCTTGTCGGGTGCGGTGGTCAGTGCCGGCGAGGTGTTGGCCGGCGAGATCATCAGGACACCAGCGTTGGTGACCTGATCAAGCACGGACAGCGTCGAACCCGACGAAGCCGCACCCACGAGGACGTCGATGCCGAGCGGCAGCAGGCGCTTGACGGTCTGCTTGCCGGTCTCGGTCGAGGTGTCGCCCGAGTCGCCCTCTTCGAGGACGATCTTCTTGAACCCGGGGATGCCACCGGCAGCCTCGATGTCCTTGATTGCCAGCTTCACGCCGGCGACCTCGGGTGGGCCGAGGAAGGCAAGGTTGCCCGTGACGGGGAGGAACGTGCCGACCTTGAAGACGCCGTCGTTGGCGCCTTCCTGCGGCTTGCCCTCAATGGCGTTGGCCGTACCGTCGGGGACGATCTCGCCCTCCATGTAGGTGACCTCAGGCTTGAGAACGTTGTCGGCACCGAAGGTGTAGACACCGATCGAAGCGCTGGTGGGGTCACCCGCGTCCCAGAAGTTCACGGCACCGGAGCGACCGTTGTAGTCGATCTTCTTGCCCTGGCCGAGCAGCTCGATGCAGCCGGCGTAGTCGTTGCAGACGTCGGTGCCGTTGGTGATGGCCACCATCTGCTTGGCCATGTCGACACCCGCGTCCGACTTCGCTGCCGCAGCGGCGAGGGCGGTGAGGATGACGGAGTCGTAAGACTCAGGCGCGTAGGCGTAGTCCTTGAGGCCGGGATCGACCGCGAGGAGGGCGTCCTTGAAATCCTGTGTGTTCTCGGCGCCCGGGATCGTGCCCTTGACACCGTCGAGCGTGCCCGCGGGGAGCTTCTCGCCCAGAGCATTGCCCGTGTTGCCATCAACAAGGTAGAGCGGGGTGCCGGTTGCGGCAGCGGCCTCGGAGGCCGGGGCCTCAGATGCTGCCGCGCTCGCTGCCGCGCTCGCTGCCGGTGCCGCTGCGCTGGACTCGCTGGACGAACTGCTGCCGCCACAGGCGGCAAGGGCCAGCGAGGCCACACCCAGCACGGCGGCCGACTTGAGGACCGTAGTGCGCTTCATTCAATCTCCTTAGAGAAAGTTGAACGACGGCGGTTGCCGTCGCGTTGCCGCCACCATACGCGACGGTCAGTTACGGCCGGGTAACTCGGTGTTACATCGTTGGCTCTTCGTGATGGATCTGTGACCTTACAGACCGATTCACGCTGTTTCGGCCACCACTCGGGCCGCCACCTCGGAGAGGGTGACCCGTTGGTCCATCGCCGCGCGCCGCAGCCAGGCGAACGCCTCCGGCTCGGTCAGCCCCAGATCCTGCTCCAGCCGCCGCTTGGCCGTGTCGACGAGCTCGCGGGCGGTCTGCCGCTCCCGGAGGCCCACGACGTGGGCGTTCAACTCATTCATCTGCTGCCATCGAGCAACGGCAATCTCGATGGCCGGTGCGAGGTCCGCCTTCCCGAATGGCTTGACCAGATAGCCGAGCACCCCGGCAGCCGCCGCCCTCTGCACCGCCTCGCGCTGATTGAAGGCCGTGACCATCACGACGGGCGCGAGCCCATCGGCCATGATCTCCTCCGCCGCGGACAGTCCATCGCGCCGCGGCATGGCTATATCCATGAACACCACATCCGGCATCAGGGCCCGCGTCTGGTCGACGGCGGCCTGCCCGTCGGCCACCTGACCGACGACGAGGTAGCCCAACTCCGCCAGCATCTCGACCAGATCCATTCGGATGAGGGCCTCGTCCTCCGCCACGAGGACCGTGACTGGAACAGAGTTTTCGGCGGACGTCATGCCACCAGCCTAGGCGCGCTGCGGGCGACGGATACCCTTGGTCGCGCGCCCCGGTATCCCAACCGGCAGAGGAAGCGGTCTCAAACACCGTCCAGTGTGGGTTCGAATCCCACCCGGGGCACCACGCGGTCTTACCCCCTGTGACCAGCCGAAGCACGTCTGTCATTCGCTGGCCTCCGCCAACGGGTGCACATCCGGTGCACATGGCACAGAGAGCTCGGCCAGCGAGACAACCGCCGCACGGCCTTTCACGGCGTCGTCCTGCATGGGATTGCGATTACTACTTCGTCATGTCCCCATATGGCTGCACGGCGCCGCCCACTACCGCTCCCAGGTCAGCGTCTGACAGGGTGCCGTTCGATGTTGCGGTGGCCAACTCGCCGGCGGTGACGTCGAATCCGTGCTCGGCTGCGATCCGCTGGGCATCCTCAGCCGTCGTGGCGGCCGAGAGTGCTGAGGCGAACGTGGGATCGCTGGCGAGACGTGCAACGAGTGCATCGAGCTGGTCCTGGGACATGGGGCCTCCGGTGTCGTGGGGGCGCGGGGCGTCCCTCGCGCATGATGATTTCGGGTAAGTGATGGTCTGTCTACGGTGCTAGCACGGTCTTCGCCGCTGCCCATGTGAGAAGCCGCCCCCAACTGCCACCACGGGCCACCGAGGACCCTGCGAGTCAATCCCCGGGGCACCACGCGTATCCACTCGATGAACAGTCGCCTCCACACCATGACTCCGACGTCGATCCGACCTAGGCTGGAATCAACCAAGGAGGCTGCCATGACCCCTACCCGCTCACGTGCGAGCGTCGCAATGCTGGCCGCATTACTCGTCCTAGGAACACCGCTTCTGGCCGCGTGCGGAGGCGTGGCGCAGTCGGTGGCCGAGAAGGCCGCCGAGCAGGCTGTCGGCGGGAACGTCGACATCACCGACGACGGTGTCACCGTCACCGACGATCAGGGCAACGAGGTTGCGATGGGCACCGACGTTTCGCTGCCCGACACCTGGCCCGCCGAGATCCCGGTATTCGACGGCGGGACCCTGTCGATGGTGAGCGTGCAGGACGATGGATCCGCGTCGGCGATGTGGCTGACGGATGCCACGCCGCAGGAGGCCACGGACACCTACGCCGCTGCACTCGACGCCGCTGGCTACACCCAGAGTCAGACGTCGAACATGGGCGGGATGATCGTCAGCGAGTACACCGGCAACGGGTACACCGTGAGCCTGAACTCAATTGAGGCCGACGGGCAGACGACGCTCATGCTCTCAGCGAC
>JAPLBU010000279.1 GCA_026392575.1 Actinomycetota bacterium
ACGCTGGCGACTACATCTACCGCGAGTCCGCGTGTCCGCCGGCGGACACGCGGACTCGCGGTAGATGTAGTCGCCAGCGTCGAGGATGACGTCGGGATTCTCGCTCGCGATGCGCTCGGCGTTTGCGCGCAACGGCCAGGCCGTGGACGACGCGCAGTCCTGCACCACCAAGGGATTCACGCTGCACCCGGTGTCGGAGATCAGCGCGATCCGGTTGATCGTTGTAGGAAGGGCGGCCGGAATCCGCCGCCCGAGGATGGTGACGTTGCTTGCCCCGGTGGGGATTTTGCGGCTGCACACCACGACCGAGGAGAAGGCCGGAAGCGCGGTCGTGCCCGGGCGGCGCACGGTCATGGGGAGTTCGCTGACCCTCGTGCCCTGGGCGCTGACGCGACGTGCGAGAAGCGGTGGGCAACCGTGGCCCGCCGAGACGATCGCGCGAGCCACTAGTTGCGACTCAGAAACCGATGAGGGAGCGATCAGGGCGTACGCGGCAATGAGATCTGCCGGATGAGCCACGTCTCGGTGGGGAGCCGGACCCGTGGCTGCTGCTGGCGGAGCGACCCAACATGTCACTGTTGCTACGGCCAAGACGCTGAACGTCAGTGCTCGTACTGCGGCGCCGGTCAATCCCGGAACGAGCATCCAGCGCCTCCCGTCTTCCGCTTAGCAGTCATCGGTGATGCTAGGCGCTGACCGTTCCCTATGAGGTGGGGACCTGCTCAGGACGTGATCATCTGACAGTAGGAAGTCCACGTATCTGCTGTTCCGCAGCCGTAACGTCACGATTTGGTGACGTATGGCGGGACACCGCGAATCCGGTTGTTACTGGTGAGTCACAATGGCGTAATCTCACGGGGCCAGCCTAGGGGGGCCGGCACGGGTATTCACGCCTGACGCCGGGCCGAGCGGAGCGGGAGGACGTCTTTGAGCACCATCGTCACGTCTTCCGTGCTGCCTGCTGGCGCGGATGATGAGGAGATCACGGGACGATCGCTTCGCCAGATCGTGTGGTCCCGACTGCGTCGCGACAAGACGGCGATGGTCTGTCTGGTCATCCTGATCCTGCTGTACGCGATCGCCTTCTTGGCGCCCGTCATCACCTCGCTCCTGGGCGTCGATCCCTACTCGTTCGATGGTGACTCCATCAGCGACAGCGGCGGCGGCCCGATCGGCCCGTGGGGCGGAATCAGCAGGGAGCACCCGCTGGGGGTCGAGTGGGGCACGGGGCGCGACATCCTCGCCCAGCTTCTCTATGGACTGCGCATCTCCCTGCTCATCGCCACGACTGCGACCATTCTCACGACCTTCCTCGGCACCACGCTCGGCATCATCTCCGGCTATGCGGGCGGCAAGACCGACGCCATCATCGGCCGCACGATGGACCTGATCCTGGCGTTCCCCTTCCTCCTGATCATCCTGGCGCTGTCGGGAGTCCTGACCCAGCGCCTCAGCCAGATGGGCGTACCCGAAGGCAACCCGTCGCGGATCCTCTACCTGATCATCGTGCTGAGCATCTTCGGATGGCCGTACCTCGCCCGCATTGTGCGCGGCCAGGTGCTGAGCGTTCGAGAGCGCGAGTTCGTGGAGGCCGCCGTCGCCATGGGCGCCGGTCGTCCGCGCATCCTGTTCAGGGAGATCCTCCCGAACCTGTGGGCGCCGATCCTGGTGTACGCAACGCTGACCCTGCCCACGTACGTCGGCACCGAAGCGGCGCTGTCGTTCCTCGGCATCGGCGTGCTGCCGCCCGACACCTCCTTCGGCGGCATGCTGGGCAACTCCGTCAGCTACTTCAGCGTCGTGCCCTCCTACCTGTTCATCCCCGGCACTGTCCTCGTGATCCTCGTCGTGACCTTCAACCTCGTCGGTGACGCGGTACGCGACGCCCTAGACCCCCGCGCCGGACGGGTGTGAGCTTATGCTCGCGCATCCGGCAACCAGGAAGATCCGGTCAAGCGGTCGCCAACCGGCGACCCGGACGGGATGACGAGGACCGAGGTAACTCGATCCGAATTAGTGGAGGAACGATGGGCATGGCCAACAAGGGCCTGCGCCTGGCCGCGGTCGGCGCTGTTGCAGCGCTGGCGCTGGCTGCCTGCGGCGGGGGCAGCAGCTCCAGCTCGGGCGGTTCGGCGAGCGGAAGCGCAGGCAGCGGAGAGCCGACTAAGGGCGGCACGATCTACTACCTCACCAACGCTGAGCAGTTCGACCAGATCGACCCGCAGCGCATTTACACGGGTGAGGATCTTGCCTTCTTCAACGGCACGATCTACCGCACCCTGACCGCGTACAAGTTCTCGGAGGATGCTGCCGAGGGCACGTCGCTGGTTCCCGACCTGGCCACGGACACCGGCACGGTGGCCGACGGCGGAAAGACGTGGTCCTTCACCCTCGTCGATGGCGCCACGTTCCAGGACGGCAGCCCCATCACCTGCGCAGACGTGGCATATGGCGTCTCGCGCACCTTCGCCACCGATGTGATCACCGGTGGCCCGACGTACGCGATCTCGATGCTCGACATCCCGTCGGACGCTGACGGCACGTCGTCCTACAAGGGCCCCTACACGGGCGTGGGCCAGGACCTGTTCGACAAGGCCGTGACCTGCTCGGCCGACGGCAAGACGGTCACGTTCCACCTGAACAAGCCGGTCCCGGACTTCAACTACGCGACCACCCTGCTGGCGTTCTCGCCGGTTCCGAAGGCGGCCGACACGGGTGAGAAGTACGGCGACGCACCCGTTGCGTCCGGCCCGTACCTCATCGAGTCGAACAAGAACGGCAAGGGCGGCAAGATGGTCCTGGCTCGCAACCCGAAGTGGGATGCGGCGAGCGACACCTACCGCGGCGCCTTCCCGGACAACTGGGAGGTCGACTACGGCATCGATCCCAAGGTCATCGACCAGCGGACGATGACGAGCTCGGGCAACGATGAGACCGCCATCAACCTCGGCGTCGAGCCGGAGCAGCTGGCAGTCGTGTTCAAGAGCCCGACCGAGGCGAACCCGGAGTTCGCGGGCCGTGCGATCAGCAAGCTCGATCCGTACGTCCGCTACTTCGCGATCAACACCCAGAAGGTGCCGAACCTCAAGATCCGTCAGGCCATCGCGGTGGCCCTCGATCGCGAGGCCCTGCGCAAGAACGCCGGTGGCGACTTCTCGGGTGACTACGCCGACGGCGTGATCAAGCCGAACATGGGCCAGGACTACGCGCCGACCGGCATGTGGGACACCCTCCTCGG
>JAPLBU010000304.1:0-2057 GCA_026392575.1 Actinomycetota bacterium
TCCGCTGCAACGTCTACAAGCAGCGCAAGAGCTACGGCGCCGCCTTGCGCATCATCTTCTCCAAGATCCCGACGCGCGACAGCCTGGGCTTTCCGCCCGTCCTGAAGGATCTGGCGATGAAGCCCCGCGGTCTCGTGCTCGTCACGTGACCCACCGGCTCGGGCAAGTCGACGACGCTGGCCGCCATGGTCAACCACGTCAACCAGACACGGAACAGCCACGTGCTGACTCTGGAAGAGCCGATCGAGTACCTGCACCGCCACGGCAAGAGCATGATCAACCAGCGTGAAATCGGCGCCGACAGCCAGACCTTCGCCGCCGCCCTGCGCGCCGCCCTCCGCGAGGACCCGGACGTGATCCTGGTCGGCGAGATGCGCGATCTCGAGACGATCTCGACCGCCGTCTCCGCCGCCGAGACGGGGCATCTCGTCATGTCGACCCTGCACACGACCAGCGCCCCCCAGACGATCGACCGCATCATCGACGTCTTCCCGCCCTCGCAGCAGTCACAGATTCGCACCCAGCTGGCGGCATCCGTGCAGGCCATCGTCTGCCAGACACTGTGCAAGACCACCGACGGCAAGGGACGAGTGGCGGCGACCGAGGTGCTCATCGCGACGCCGGCTCTTCGCAACCTGATTCGCGAGGGCAAGCTGCAGTCCATTCCGTCGGCGCTTCAGACCGGCTCGCGATACGGGATGCACACCCTCAACCAGGACCTGGCGCACCTGGTCGACGAGGGCCTCATCACCTACGAGACGGCTCGCGAGCGCTGCTCCGACGCCTCCGAGCTGAACCAACTGCTGGGCAGGACCCCTGATGCCTCAGACTGAGTACATCGTCAAGGCCCGGGCGCGGTCCGGTCGGCTGGTCGAGTCCAAGCTCAAGGCTGTCAGCGAGGCGGAGGCGCTGTCGCGCATCCGTCAGCAGGGAATGACGCCGATCGCCGTCGAGACGGCGAACACCGGCATGAACCGG
The DNA here is from genome assembly GCA_026392575.1 of Actinomycetota bacterium. Lineage (GTDB taxonomy): Bacteria > Actinomycetota > Actinomycetes > S36-B12 > S36-B12 > UBA10649. The sequence continues at coordinate 979 of JAPLBU010000304.1, forward strand.
GAGATCCGCTTCGGCACGGGCAAGGTCAAGCTCAAGGACCTCGCCATCTTCTCGCGGCAGTTCGCCACGATGCTGAGTTCCGGCCTGCCGATCCTGCGCTGCCTCGCGATCCTGGCCGACCAGACGGAGAGTGTCCGGCTGCGCGACCTCCTCGTCGAGATCCGCGATCAGGTTGAGAAGGGCGAGTCCCTCTCCGAATCGCTGTCGCGGCACACGGAGTTCCCGCCGATCATGGTCAGCATGGTGCGGGCCGGTGAGGTCGGTGGCTTCCTCGACACAACCATGATGCAGATCGCCGAGTCGCTTGAAGCCGACGTGCGGCTGAGAGGGAAGATCAAGGCGGCACTGACCTACCCGATCGCCGTCGCGGTGATCGCCGTGCTGATCACGACGGGCATGCTCATCTTCATCGTCCCGGTCTTCGCGGGGCTGTTCGCATCGTTCGGCGGTGAGCTGCCGCTGCCAACGCGGATCCTCGTCACAGCATCCGACATCATCAAGAACCCCATGTTCTTCGTCCCGACTCTCGTCATCATCATCGGCGGCAGCATGTGGTACCGCCGCAAGAAGAACTCCATGGCCGTTCGTCGCGTCGTCGATCCGCTGAAGTTCCGGATCCCCGTCTTCGGCAACCTCTTCCAGAAGGTCGCCCTGGCGCGCTTCACCCGCAACTTCGCGACGCTGCTGCATGCCGGCGTCCCGATTCTGAGTGCACTCGACATCGTCGGTGACACAGCGGGCAACGTCGTCATCTCACAGGCCGTTGTGGCGGTGAAGGAGAGCGTGCGGCAGGGAACCGGTATCGCCAAACCGCTCAAGGAGCACACAGTGTTCCCGGAGATGGTCGTGCAGATGATCGCGGTTGGCGAGGACACCGGTGCCCTCGACACGATGCTCCGCAAGATCGCTGACTTCTACGACCAGGAGGTCGAGGCCACGACCGAGCAGTTGATGGCCCTCATCGAGCCGATCATGATCATGGTGCTCGGCGGAGTGGTCGGCGGCATGATCATCGCGATGTACATGCCGATCTTCAAGATCTTCGACCTGATCAAGAAGTGACCCGAGTGCCGTCGGGC
>JAPLBU010000304.1:2075-3182 GCA_026392575.1 Actinomycetota bacterium
CCTGGTCGGGCGTCGCTGGGTCGTGATCTTCGCCGCCCTGGCGGTGTTAGGGCTGGTCATTGCTGACCGTGCATTTCCGGCAGCCGTCATGCTCGTCATCCTTTCGACTCTTGTCGCCGTGCCTGCCCGCAACCGGCGCTCACGGTGGTTGAGCGATGCACTCGCATGGGTCCCGCTTGGCGCCAGCCTGCTCTTCGCATCCGCAGTGCTCGTCATTGTGGGTACCGGGCTCACGGGAATCAGCCTCTGGGGGAGTGGCCATGCTCGCGTCGGCCTGTTCGGCCTGACCGCCGTGATCGCCGCTGTGGGGGTGGTCCGCGGCGGTCGAATCGCCCTGTGGTCGTCGGCGTCGGCGCTCGCCTGGCTGCCAGCGCTGGTATTGGGCGGGTTCGAGGTCTACCGCTTCCATCAGCCGATGGCCTACTGGAGCCGTCCGGTCTGGGCGCTCACCGACTGGGTCAACAACTCCGAGATGGTCGTCGACCTCTACAAGAACGGACTGCTGGAGTACACGTCTGCAAGCCAGTCTGCCGGTGGTGCGCCGAGTATCTACCCGCGCGGGCTGCATGCGCTGCTGGCCTGGCTGATCAGCGGCGCGACAGGGACCGACTCGGTGCCGGCGGCCTGGGAGGCCGCTGTGACGGGCGTGTCGGCCACCGTCGCCGTCCTGTCGGTGCTCGCGATCGCATCCGCATCGCTCCTGGCGATCGCTGTTGCTCGCAGACTCCATGCACCGACCTGGGTCGTCATCTGCGCACCCCTGCTGACCTCCCTGCTGATGATCCATCCCCGCGTCTACCAGTTCCTCGGTCTTGCCGGATTCATGACGACGGGGGCCGTCACCGTCGTCCTCTTCGCCGTACTGCTTCTGGCAGATGCCGGGCCTGCTCGGGGCAGATATGCGTTCCGACTGGCAGGCATGGCGCTGCTGGCGATGTCCGTGTTCTACCTGTGGCAGCTTCTGGTCCTCCCTGTACTCGTGGTGGCCGGGTTCGTCGCGTGGCGGTGGTGGACGGCAGGCCGTGGCCACGCCCGGTTCGTCGTGCCCATCGTGGTGATCTCTGCGGCGGCATGTGTACCGCTCGCGCTGGTCTCAATCACTTCATC
>JAPLBU010000419.1:0-6014 GCA_026392575.1 Actinomycetota bacterium
TCCGCGGGAGTCGCTCCTGTGCGTCCAGTTCGGCGTGAGCAGGGGCGCCATGCGCGAGGCCGTGAAGGCTCTTGCCGCCAAGGGCATGCTCGAGGCGCGGCCACGTACCGGAACCAAGGTGAGACCTCGACGAGAATGGAACCTCCTCGATGTCGACATGCTCACGTGGCAGCGTGACGTCGACGCGATCGGGCTCGTGGCGCACCTCAACCAACTTCGCCGCGCTCTTGAGCCAGGGGTCGCCGAACTGGCCGCCCGCAATGCCACGCCCGAAGACATCAAGTCCCTAACAGCGGCCGTGGACCGGATGGAGCGCGCAGCGAGGGGCGAGGAGAGCAGGGCAGGATTCGTCGAGGCCGACGTTAGCTTCCACACCGCCCTCCTGAGTGCCTGCCGCAACCCGTTGTTCGACGCCCTCGCCCAGGCGCTGCACGTGGCCCTCCACATTGGCTTCGACACCACGTCGGCTGTCCCTGGTGCCGTCGAGCAGACGGTTCCGCTGCACCGTGCCGTGCTCGAGGCGGTTGTCGCAGGGAACCCCTCGCAAGCTTCTGACGCCATGAGGAGTGTCCTGGACACGGCCGATCGAGACCTCGACGAGGCGGCGGCCTCCCCGGCCAGCACGAGCCCGCGGGTTGAACACGTGACGTGGGAGGGGTTGGACGCTATCCGCATGATCGGCGACCGAATCGCCCTCACGGTCGTCCCGTCGCGAGGCGCCAGAATCGTCGAACTACTCGACCGCCAGACCGGCGTGCAATGGATGTCGCCACCCGTACGCCCGCCGCAGGGACTCCATGAGGGCGCAGTCTGGGAGGACCAGGACTGCGCAGGGTGGGACGAGCTGTGCCCGAACATCGCTCCCGTGGAAGCAACCGCAGCCGGCGGCAGCCACTTCGAGGCGATCGACCTTGACGGGCTAGCAACGTCTTGCCGGTCAGCGGACGTGCACTTCATGCGGAGGATCTCGGTTTCAGGATCCACGCTCCGTACTGAGTACTCGGTCGAGAACCTCACCGACCAGCCCATCGTCGGTTGCTGGGCCGCCCACCCGATCCTGCGGCTCACCGACACCACCGAAGTCCTGCTCCCGCCCGGTAGCGAAGTCGTGATCGACTCGGGTCCCATGCACGACCATGCGGACGAGCCAGGCTGGCGGCCGTGGCCGGTGCTCGATGACTTGGGCGGCAACTGGGACCGGCCGGGCGCCGCACCGGGACTCGCAGCGAAGCTGTTCACCAGACCCGGCACCACGGCAAGCGTCCGAGTCGCGCGCGACGGCGCCTACCTCGAGGCGAGGGTCGATCCCCGCGAGGTGCCGTCGTTCGGCCTGTGGCTCAACAATGGCGGCTGGCCGGACGACGTTCCGCAGCGCCACTTCGCTGTGGAGCCGAGTTTCGCCGCAGCAGACTCGCTCGCCCTGTCCGATCGCCGTGGGGCAGCCCTGCACCTTGAGCCAAGGAGCCTTCACCACTGGTCGGTCGAATGGACCGTCGGCCCTTAGCGCTCGCTGAGGGCCAATCCCCCACCCAACAAGGAGATCCACGTGAAGGTCACCGCCGTCGACACCGTCGTCGTCAACGCACGGTTGCGCAACTGGGTCTTCGTCAAGGTCGTCACCGACGTTCCCGGTCTCATCGGTTGGGGCGAGTCGACGCTGGAGTGGAAGACGCAGGCGGTCGTTGGGGCCATCCGCGACCTGGAGCCCCTCATTGTCGGACAGGACCCCAGCCGGCTCGAGCACCTTTGGCAGTCCATGTACCGCCATCAGTTCTTCCAAGGCGGCGTGGTCACCACCTCCGCCATCAGCGGCATCGATCAGGCGCTTCACGACATCGTCGCCAAGTCCCTCGGCGTCCCCATCTATCAGCTTCTCGGCGGTGCAGTGCGTTCACGAGTACGCATGTACGACCACCTTGGCGGCGGCGACTCCGATGCGGTCTACGGCGCGAGTGATGAGGAGTTCGCCGCCTCGGCGCGACGCAGTGTCGATGAAGGATTCACAGCATTGAAGATCCTTGCCGTGCCGATCGGCCCCCCGCTAGGCGGCCGGGCGGAAGTCAAGGCCGCTGCACATCGGATGGAACTCGTGCGCACAGCTGTTGGCGACGACGTGGACATAATGGTGGATCTGCACGGTCGCACGACGCCGGCGATGGCGATCCAGTTTGGCCAGGCGCTGGCCGAGTTCAACCCTTGGTTCTTCGAGGAGCCGTGCCAGCCGGGCAACGTCGATGCGATGGTCGAGGTGGCCCGGGCGCTTCCCTTCCCGGTCGCAACAGGTGAGCGCATCGTCAATCGTCATGAATTCTTCGAGTTGATGTCCAAGCGAGCCTGCGCGGTTATCCAGCCGGATGTCTGCCACTGCGGCGGATTCACCGAGATCCGAAAGGTCGCGGCGATTGCGGAGACCTTCCAAGTCGCGATCGCCCCGCACAATCCACTGGGTCCGATCGCCACGGCCGCGAGCCTTCACTTCGCCTTCTCGTCTCCCAATCACCTGATCCAGGAGGTCATGCGCGCTGACGTGCCCTGGCGAGACGAGGTCGTCACGCCCGGTCTGCCGATCGTCGCCGGCCATGTTGAGTTGCCGATCGTGATCGGACTGGGAATCGAGGTGGACGAGCGGGCGGCCGCCAAGTATCCGTACCAAGCGGAACCGCAGGTGGCGCCGCTTGGCCCCGACGGCGCCGTGCGTGACTGGTAGCACAGACCCACGAATGCCATCTTCGGGAGCACGGGGGAAGGACGGTCGGGACATGACTTCAGGGGTCGTTGTCGTCACGGGCGGCAGCCAGGGAATCGGGCGAGCGACGGTGGAGGCGTGCCTTCGCGGCGGATCGGCCGTCGTGTCGTTGGACCTGGTCGAGGGTGGGCCTCCCTCCGAGGTCGGGGAATTCGTCCACATCTCCTGCGATGTCACCGACGAAGGTCGAGTGGCGTCGGCCATGGCCGACCTGGCCGAGCGGTTCGACGTCATCGATGGCCTAGTGAACAACGCGGGGGCCAACGTGTTCGAGGATCCGGCGACGATGGAGATCGCCGACTGGGATCGCCTCTTCGCGTTGGATTTGCGGGCTTCGTGGCTCTGCGCAAAGCATGCCTATCCGTTGCTGCTCAGGTCGAATCGCGCGTCGATCGTCAATGTGTCGTCGATCCACGCCAAGCTCACCGTGCCGGGCATGTTCCCTTACGCTGCAGCGAAGTCCGGCCTGGAGGGTCTTACTCGCAGCCTCGCTCTGGAGTGGGGTGACCGGGGTATCCGCGTTAACGCCGTTGCCCCGGGGTTCACGCGCACGCAGCTGGTGATCGATTGGCTGGCGATGCAGCAGGATCCGGTCGCTGCCGTGGAGCGGCTGAACTCGCAGATCGCACTCGGCCGGATGTCGGAGCCTTCGGAGATCGCCTCGGTGATCGCCTTCCTGTTGGGATCGGAGTCGTCGGCCATGACGGGTGCGGTTGTGCCGGTGGACGGAGGGCACTCCATCCGCTACCCGTCCTGAGGGTCCCCGACGCGCAGTAGCACCTTGCCGCGCACGCCGTCGGAGTGGCGCAGCGTGGAGATCGCGGACTCCCAGTCGCCGAGGGCAAATCGATGCGTGACGAGGAAGTCGAACGACACCCGGCCGGCGTTGAGCAGATCGACGACCGATTGCCAGGCGCGCGACGTGTAGCTGAAGCTTCCGACGACCGAGACATCGCCGTTGACGATGTCGTCGATCGGCAGCCCTGCGACGGCTCCCGTCCCGGCCAGACCGACGAGAACCACAGTGCCGCCACGCGCCACGGAGGCCAGGGCAGTCTCAGCCGCAGCCACGACACCGGCAGCCTCGATCACCAGGCCGTACGTTCCTTCGAGCGCCGTGGGGTCCGTGAGGAACGCGTCCGCGCCGGCCGCCATGGCCAACGGTCGCTGTGCTGCCCGAGCACCCAGCACGTGCACGGATGCCGGTGACCAGTTGCGAACCAGGGTGGCGGCAAGCAGCCCCACTGTTCCGTCCCCGACGATGAGGACGCGGGTTCCGGCGACGGGCCGGGCGCGGTCGATCGCCCGATAGACCACCGCTGCCGGCTCGACGAGGACCCCGGACTCGAACGACACCGCATCATCGAGTGAATGCACGAGGGCCGCGGGAACCGCAATGAGTTCAGCGGCCGCGCCCGGTCGAGTGAACCCGAGTTCGTCATAGGTGAGGCATCGGTTGGTGTCACCGTTGAGGCACTCGGGGCAGTCGCCACAGGCGATGATTCCTTCGACAACCACTCGGGTTCCCACGACCGGGGCACCGGGTGCCGAGTCCACGACGATGCCCGCCCACTCGTGGCCGATCGTCAGGGGCATCCGAACGTACGCTTGATCGATACTGCCATCGATGATCTCGAGGTCGGTGCCGCACAGGCCCACAAGTACGGGCTTGACGATCACCTCAGCCGGCCGCTTCGTGGGTGCATCCAGGTCAAGCAGCGAGATGTCGCCTGGCGCAGCGACCACGAGGGCCTTCACGTCGTTACCGCAGTCGTGACGAGCTCGCGTGGCGTTCCCCCGAGCATGCGGGTGATGCCGTTCGCCGACTCACGCACGAGCGCCCCGAGGTCCCGAACGGCCTGCTCAGGAAGGTCGCGCTTGATCCCCGTAGCGCTGATGGTGCCGGCGCATGAGCCCGAGTGGTCGAAGAAGGCCGCGCCTACGCAGAACACGCCGTCGAAGTCCTCCTCGTCATCGACCGCGTAGCCACGGCGACGCACCTCGGCGAGATCGTCGAACAGGCCCTGCAATGTGGTGATCGTGTTCGCGGTGCGGCGAGGCATCCCGGTGACGGCGATGATCGAGGCGACCTCTCTATCCGTCATGGACGCGAGGATCGCCTTGCCGGCCGAACTGACGTGGGGGAGCTCAGGAACCCCCAGAGGGGCGTGGAAGCGAATGGCTCCGGGGGCGTCTACCCTCTCGATGAACAGTGGCCGGCCGTTCTCGTTGATGGCCGCGCGGATCGTCAGACCCGTCTTGGCATTGATGTCGTGCAACACCGGCTGGCAGATTGCGGCCAACGGCAGCCCGCTGGCGGAGATGTCTCCGAGGCGGACGAGGGCCAGCCCCAGTTGGTACCTCGTGCCCGGCTCGAGAATGCGCAGGTAGTTGAATTCCAGCAGCGTGCGGGCCAGCGCGAACGTCGTGCTCTTGGAGGCGCCGAGCTGGCGGGCCAGTTCGCTGACCGTCAGCCCGTCGACGGGTCCACTCGCGATGATGTCGACCAGGCGCAGCGCACGATGCAGGCTGCCGACGGTGTAGCGCGCGAGGGTCTCCGGCCGATCAGCGTTCGTCATAGCCGAACACTAGGGCAGTTTGTCGGTCACGGCGAATACCCCCATCGAACAATCCTGTAACAAACGTGCTGAATCCCTTGACACCATACAGTCTCGCTGATTGGCTGCCCACCATTATCCGATCACTGTTCGGTAATACCGAACGAACGTTCCGTCCCATCGTGCTCGACAACGAGAACTGAGAGGCCCCCATGCTCGCTGACCAGCTGCTCGCCACGTCCGGTCTCCCGGATGAGGCCGTCGTCCCGGCCAGCGTCGCGGCTTTCCCCGATGGTGCGAACTTCCGCATCGAGATCCCGTCGGTCGAGGGGCCCGGCGTCCTGCGTGCCGTGCTTGACGAGGCCGACAGGCGAGGCGTCACGGTCAATCGCGTTTCCCAGGGCAGCGGCGCCATGCTCCACACGACTGCCGAGCTCCTGGAGATGTCGACTATCGGCGCCGACGCCGGGATCGAGATCTCGTTGTTCGTCGGTCCTCGCGAGGAGTGGGGCGTGATGGCGATGTCGCGAGCTGCCGATGGCGGAGCCCTCGCGGGCGGGATCCGCGGCATGCGCCAGTTGCGCTACGCGGTCGAGGATGTGCTCCGGGCCGTCGAGTGCGGGATCCGCGGCTTCCTGGTCGCCGACTTCGGCCTGCTGCAGGTACTCACGGCTGCGCAGCAGCGCGGAGAGATCCCAGCCGAGACGGTC
>JAPLBU010000419.1:6032-32668 GCA_026392575.1 Actinomycetota bacterium
CGGCAACGCTGATGATTCTCGAGTCGCTGGGCGCCGACACGGTCAACCTGCCCACGGACCTCACCTTGCCTGAGCTCGTCGAGATGCGTTCGGTCACCCGGCTGCCCCTGGATCTGTATGTCGAGGCGCCCGACGCCATGGGCGGCATCGTGCGAGGCGAGCAGGTCGGCGATCTCATTGCTGCTGCCTCGCCTCTCTATGTGAAGTTCGGACTCCGGAACTCTCGTCGCCTCTACCCGTCGGGCATGCACCTTCAGGCCGATGCCGAGATCATCGGCCGGGAGAAGGTCCGTCGCGCCGTCGTCTCCATGGAGTGGCTCGCTCGGCATGGGTCGGCCGCCATCCAGTCACTGCCGGGGGCAGCGGGACTGGGGATTCCGCGGCGATGACGACGTTGCGCAGCAGCGCGTGGTTCGAGGGTGACGACGAGGTCGCCCTGATCCACCGCGTCGCCATGCGCAACGTCGGCATCGAGCTCGGCTCATCGCACGGCAAGCCCGTCATCGCGATCATGAACTCGGCCAGCGACCTCAACCCCTGCAATCTCCCGCTGGATTCATATGTGGACGACATCCGGGTCGGTGTGCGAGATGCCGGCGGCGTGGCAGTGGAGCTCCCCGTCATGTCATTGGGCGAGGACCTGATGAAGCCCAGCGCGATGCTCTATCGCAACCTGCTGTCGATGGAGGTCGAGGAGTACGTCCGCACGTATCCCATCGATGGACTCGTGCTGCTCGGCAACTGCGACAAGAGCGTGCCCGGCGCAGTGATGGGAGCGATCAGCGCCGACGTCCCATTCGTCCTCGTCACCGCCGGCGCCAAACCCGTTGCCATGTTCGAAGGGCGACCCATCGGCACGGGTACGGACACGTGGCGTGCATGGGACGACCATCGGGCCGGGCGCATGAGTGACGAGCGCTGGCAGCAGTACGAGCGATGCCTGGCCTGCGGTCTTGGTGCATGCAACACGATGGGCACCACGTCGACGATGGCGGTGCTCTGCGAGGTACTCGGCGTGAGCCTTCCAGGGTCGGCAGCCATCCCCACCGGCGATCCGCGCCGGCTCGCCGTGGCCCGCAGCTCGGGCCGTCGTGCCGTCGAGCTGGTCCTTGCGGGCTCGCACCCGATGGACTCAGTGACGGCCGCCGGATTCCGGAACGCGGTTCGGGCCCTTCACGCGGTCGGTGGATCCACCAACGCGATCATCCACCTCCTCGCCATGGCCGGACGCAGCAGCGTCGACCTGACCCTTGACGGCATGGACGCGCTGGGACGCGGTGTGCCGGTGATCGCCGACGTCGAGCCGTCAGGGCGCCTCCTCATGCAGGACTTCGACGCCGCGGGCGGTGTCCCGGCGCTCATGTGCGCCCTCGACAACGTCATGGAGATGGACGCCTTGACAGCCACGGGTCGTCCGTGGAGCGACGAGGCAGCTGCGTCGGTCGAGTTCGGTGGGGCGCTGGTCGATCCCGCGACACCTCTGCATGCCGACGGCTCGTTCCGCGTGCTCCACGGCAACCTCGCCCCGGGCGGCGCGGTGATCAAGATCTCGGCTGCGTCGTCGCGACTCCTGCAGCACACCGGCCCGGCCGTGGTCTTCCACGGCTACGAAGACATGCGCGCGCGCATCGACGATCCCGCGCTGGACGTGACGGCCGACAGCGTGCTCGTGCTGGTCAACGCGGGTCCCGTCGCGGTACCGGGAATGCCGGAGTGGGGGATGATCCCGATCCCTACCCGGCTGGCCGCCGCAGGTGTCAAGGACATGGTTCGAGTCACCGATGCGCGGATGAGCGGCACCTCGTTCGGTGCCTGCGTCCTGCACGCCGCACCGGAGGCGGCCGCGGGTGGGCCGCTGGGCCTGGTACGCGACCGTGACCGCATCACCTTGGACGTCGCGGGGGGACGCGTCACCCTGCACGTCGACGACGTGACCCTCAACGAGCGCGAGCTCGCGCGAGACCCATTCACCTCACCGCACCTTCGCGGCTGGCCGGCCCTGTACCAGCAGCACGTGCTGCAGGCCGATCTCGGCTGTGATCTCGATTTCCTGCGGGCTCCTAGCCCTGAGTCACGCAGGGTTGTCCCCCCGGTCATCGGGAGGTCCTGAGCCGGGACGCTTCTGGGCCAAATAGAGCCGCGACTGAACAGTCGAGGCACACAAAGGAGGAAGTATGCGAAGAGCGTCACTGGTCGTTGCGGGAATCGCAACAGCCGCACTTCTCGCTGCGTGTTCGAGCGGGAGCAGCACGGCCACGGATACCGGCGCGGCGGCAGGCGGCAGCGCAGCGGCCTCCGGTGCCAATGCGGCTCCCGTCACGCTCACGCTGTGGCACAACTACGGCACCGAGCAGAATGCAGTGGCCACCAAGGCCCTCACTGACGCCTACACGGCCGCCCATCCCAATGTCACGTTCAATATCGTCAGTCAGCCTGGCGACAACTATTTCGCCCTTTTGCAGGCCGCAGCGGTGTCGAAGACCGGTCCTGATCTTGCCGTGATGTGGAGCGGACTCTTCTACCTTCCGTACAAGGACTGGCTCGTAAACCTCAAGGGCGTCGTCCCGCAGGAGGCACTGGACACGGTGCAGGGACTCGACGCCATGTCGATCGACTACAACGCCGCAAACGGGCCGATCATGATGCCCCTGGAGCGCCAGTTCTACATCGGCTTCTACAACAAGAAGGCCTTTGCCGATGCGGGCGTCACGATGCCGACCACGTGGGACGAGCTCTACGCAAGCTGCGGCAAGCTCAAGGCGGCCGGCTACACGCCGATCGTCTACGGAAATGGCGGCCAGAGCCTCGGCGCAACGTTCTACCCGTGGTACGACTCAAGCTACGTCATGATCGGCACTCAGCCGGCCGACAAGTGGAAGGGTCTCTACGACGGAACCAACAAGTGGACCGACCCGAAGAACGTGGCCGCCTTCACGAAGTGGGCGGACCTCAAGAAGAAGGGCTGCACGAACGACGACATCCTCACCAAGACTGACAACGTCGATGACTTCACCAGCGGCAAGGCCGCCATGATCATCGACGGTACCTGGGACACGAAGAAGTTCACGGATGCGATGGGCGACAACGTGGCCGCCTTCGTCCCGCCGTTCAGCGATACACCGATCAACGGCGTCGTGCAGTCCGAGGGTGACGGTTTCGCCATTCCGAACTACTCGCAGAATCAGGCGGTCGCGGCTGACTTCCTGACCTTCATGACCACCCCGGAGGCGGTCAAGATCATCGATGCATCCGGCCTCATCCCGGCGGTCAAGGGGTCGAAGACGTCGAACCCGGTGAACCAGCAGATGCTCGATATCGCTGCGGACCCGAACTTCACGGTCTACGAGATGCTCGACAACTTCATCCAGGGTGGAGTGGTCGACACCGGAAACAAGATGCTGCCGTCGATCCTCGACGGGAGCACGAGTCCTGCCGACGGCCTCGGCCAGATGCAGACGGCCTGGGAGCAGTTGCCGGAGGAGAACCGCGGATCGACCTACCAGTAGGCGATACCAGGATTCGGTGGACCCGGCCCTCGGCCGGGTCCACCGACCCGACCCATCATCGAGACGAAGGAGCCAGGGTGACGCAGCGAACGCGCTCGCCACTGGTCAGGAGCAGGTACCGCGCCGGCTGGCTGATGACGCTGCCGGCCTTCCTTCTTGTGACCCTCGTGCTGGGGATACCGATCTTCCAGGCCGTCTACTACTCCATGACGAAGTGGAACGGCATCACCGCAACGTGGATCGGCCCGTCTGCCTACTGGAACGAGTTGACAAACCCGATCTTCTGGCGGGTCATCGAGAACAATGCCCTGCTTCTCCTCGCCGTGCCCGTGGCGCTACTGATCCCGCTCGCCATCGCCGCCATCCTCAATGAACACGTGCTCGGCTGGCGACTGTTCCGCACCGTCTACTTCCTGCCCACCGCGGTCTCCTGGGTGGTCATCGGCATGGTGGCAGCGCGGTTCTTCGCCAAGGAGGGCCTGCTCAACTCCATGCTCGCCGGCATCGGCCTCGGGAGGATCAGGACGGACTTCCTGTCCGGCGAGAGAAGCGCGCTGCTGGCGATCGGCATCACCTTCGTATGGTCAATGGTCGGGACGAACACGATCATCTTCCTGACCGGCATGGCCACGCTCGACGAGTTCACTCATGAGGCAGCGCGAGTTGACGGAGCCGGCTACGTGAGGATCTTCTGGCACATCACGCTGCCGCAGTTGAAGCGGTTCATTCAGTTCGCCTTCGTGATGACCGTCATTAGCGCCTTCACCGCCCTGTTCAGCCTGATCTTCGTCATGACCGGCGGCGGCCCGGGCTACGGAACGACGACATTGGAGTTCTTCGTCTACCAGACGGCGTTCGCCAAGGGTGCCTTCGGAGCCGGTGCACTGCTGGGAGTCATCCTCTTCGTCATCATGGCGGGTATCGGTCTCGCCCAACTCAAGATCCTGCGCACGGACGATTGAGGAGCGACGACATGACAACCCATGAGGCGACGCTGGAGCAGCTCGCTCCACCCGCCCGGCGGCCGTTCAGTCTTGGTCGCGTCTTGTTGTTCGTCCTCATGATTGTCGTGGCGATCGTGATGTTCTACCCCTTCTGGTTCATGATCAGCGCGTCCTTCAAGACGCAGAGGCAGTTCATGGCTGGAACGGGCTTCTCACTCGAGAGTTGGCAGAAGCTTTTGACCGTGCTGCCGGTGGGGCAGCAACTGCTGAACTCGGCAATTGTGTGCGCACTCAGCATTGCGATCATCGTCGCGGTGAGCACCCTGGCTGGGTTCGCCTTCGCCAAGCTGCGCTACCGGGCCTCGACCCTGTTCTTCCTGCTCATCATCGCCGCGATGCTGATCCCGATGCAGTCGATCATCATCCCGGCGTATGTGAACATCTCCAAGGTCCACCTGCTCACGACCTACTTCGGTGCCGTCCTCGTGTATGCGGCGCTCGGCACACCATTCGCGACATTCCTCATGACCGCCTACTACCGCAGCCTCCCGGACGAACTGATCGAGGCAGCACTCGTCGACGGGCTGGGCTATTGGCGCATCTTCCAGCGCATCGCCCTGCCCCTGTCCATCCCCGCAATAGTCACCATCATCGTTCTTCAGGTCATCCAGATCTGGGGCGATCTCCTGATCGGCCTGCTATTCCTCCAGAACCCTGCCCAGCGCACCATCACCGTCGGTCTCGGGGCACTGTCGGCAGGACGCGTCACCGAGATCCCCGTGCTCATGGCGGGCTCGCTGGTGAGCGCCATCCCGGCAGTCATCGTCTACCTGATCTTCCAGGGCCAACTCGTCAAGGGGCTCACGGCGGGAATCAGCAAGTGACGACGCAGGCGGCGGACGTGCAACCCGAATGGCGAGTCCTCGTTCCGGCCGGTGTCGCGCTCGGTGAGCGCCCGGTCTGGGATCAGGGGTCGGGCACCCTCTTCTGGGTCGACATCCTCGCCGGCGACGTTCACCGCAGCCGTGACACAGGGTCAGCCGGCGGTACGTGGGCGGACTCGACGATTCACGTGGGCGACGTCGTGGGTGCAGTGGCGCTCAGGGATGACGGAGGCCTCGTGGCTGGCGTCGATTCATCGATCCGATTCCTGGACACGTCAGGGGTGGATGATGCAGTCCCGGTCGACGTCGCGATGCCCGTGGGACATAGGTTCAACGACGGTGCCTGCGATCCGGCCGGCCGGTTCCTCATCGGCAGCGGCGGTTCGACGCCCACGGGCCTCCTCTGGAGCCTCGACTCCACCAGCACCGCTCGCGTTGCCCTCGAGGGGCTCACCGAGTCCAACGGACTCGGGTGGTCTGACGACGGGCTCACGATGTTCCTCATCGACTCTGCTGAGCCCGTCATTCGCCGTTACGAGTACGACCCGTTCCTGGGCAGGATCGGACAGCGGGTAGCTGATCTCGTCGATCTCTCGAACCGTCCCGGCTGCCCTGATGGACTTGTTGTGGACGCACTCAATCGCCTCTGGGTCCCGCAGTGGGAGGGAGGCCAGATCAACTGCATCGATCAGGATGGAAACCTGCTCCTGACGTGGACCGTACCGACGACGCAGCCCACGTGCGCCGGTTTCGCGGGCGAAAGCATGGACACTCTCGTCCTGGCCACGAGTTGGGAGTCCATGACCAGCGATAAGCGCGCGCGCGAGCCGTGGGCGGGCCACCTTCTTGCCGCCGCGACGCCTGTTCCCGGAGGCGCCAGTCACCGCTTCGCCACCACTCACTAGCTCAAGAAGGGTTGCCATGCCCAGCCAGTCCGTCGATCCCCGCTTGGCCGCGCCTTTCGGTCCCGTGCTCGACGACACCACGGCAGCCGAACTCGACGCGGCGGTCCTTCGTTCTCAGGAGGCAGGTAGATCGTGGGCGGTGATGGGCTCAACTGTTCGGGCGGCCGCGCTCGACGCCGTTGCGGACGCCCTGGATGCTGACGTAGCCAACCTGGCGGAACTCGCCGATCGGGAGACGCGCCTGGGGGTCACCCGCCTCATCGGCGAGGTCGGCCGCACAACTTTCCAACTGCGCATGTTCGCGACGGCAGTGCGGGCCGGTTCGCACCTGGGGATTGTCGTGGACTTGGCGGACCCGGCGGATCCGCCGGTCGGACATCCAGAGCTGCGTCGCATGCTGGTGCCTCTCGGTCCAGTCGCCGTCTTCGGGGCGAGCAACTTTCCTTTCGCGTTCAGCGTCATGGGAGGGGACACCGCGGCCGCTCTCGCGGCAGGGTGCAGCGTCGTGGCGAAGGCCCATCCCTCGCATCCGCACGATCGTGCGCGGATTCGACATAGGTATCGGCCTCGTCACACACCCGGGCATCAAGGCTGCAGCCTTCACCGGCTCGACATCGGGCGGTCGGGCGCTCTTCGACCTCGCCGCGGGCCGGCCCGAACCCATCCCCTTCTATGGCGAGATGGGGAGCATCAATCCCGTGGTGGTAACGCCGGGAGCGGCGGATCGTGTGGGGCTCCCGCAGGAATACGTCGCATCGCTCTGTCTGGGAGGTGGCCAGTTCTGCACCAAGCCCAGCGTGATTCTGGTGCCAAAGACGTCCCGCTTGGCCGAGGCCATCGCCGACGTGATCACTCAGCAAGCCGACGTGACGCTTCTCAACGCGGGAGTCTTCAACAACCTTCAGCGGAATCTGGCCGAACTCGCCCTCATCCCCGGTGTTGAAGCCGTGCCCGCGAGCAACGCAGGTGGCGCTGACACGAGCGGATTCAAGGCGGTGCCTACGGTGATCGTCACGGACGTAGCGAGCGCCATTATGGACGACCGGCTCCTCACGACGGAGTGCTTCGGCCCGGTCGGAATCGTGATCGAATATGACGGTCCGATAGACCTGATGGAGCTGATCGGTCGGCTTGAAGGCTGCCTTGTCTCGACGATCCACGCGGAAGCTGACGAAGAACTCTCCGCGTCGGTCGTCGCGGCGCTTGCTGAGATCAGTGGCCGGATCGTGTGGAATGCATGGCCCACCGGCCTGGCCGTCACAGGCGCCCAGCACCATGGTGGCCCCTATCCTGCCTCGACGAATGCACTGCACACGTCTGTCGGGGCGACGGCCATGAGGCGTTTCCAGAGGCCGATTGCTTTCCAGTCGGTACCTGAACACCTACGACCGGCCGCACTTAGATGAGGAGGGGACAATGACAGGAACGATGGCCGCGCTGGTCTACGAGGCTCCGCGCGTGATGACGATGCGCGAAGTTGCCGTTCCGACGATCGGTGCGACAGACGTGCTGATCCGCGTGGCCTACTCGGGTATCTGCGGGTCGGAGCTGAGCGGTTTCCTTGGGCAGAGCAGCATTCGCACCCCGCCACTCGTCTTCGGTCATGAAGTCTCCGGGAACATCGTCGTGGTGGGGGATGCTGTCGACGACAACCTTGCGATTGGTACCGCCGTCACAGTTAATCCGCTGATTTCGTGCGGGCGTTGCCGATACTGCGTCGCTGGCCGGCAACAACTATGCCCAAGCCGCCTGCTGCTGGGCGCATCGCTGCCGGGATGCAACTCCGAATTTGTGCGCGTACCGGGCCGCTCGGTCCTCCCCCTGCCCGAGGGTATGAGCCTGGAGTCGGCTGCGATGGTCGAGCCGATGGCCTTCGCGCTCAACGCCGTCGGGCTCAGTCGAGCGACCCCGACATCGTCCGCCCTCGTCATCGGTGCGGGCGCAATCGGATTGTGCATCATGCAGGTGCTTATGGCTTCAGGTGTCGATACGTGCTTCGTGGTCGAGCGGAATCCTGCCCGGCTGGCGATGGCAAGCGGTTTGGGCGGAATTGCGTTGGATCCGGAAATCGGTTCGTTCACCGCCCAGATCGCGGAACGTGGCGGTGGAGTTGATGTCGATGTCGCATTCGATGCGGTGGGTGCCCCGGAGACCCGCCGCCACTGCCTCTCGGCCGTCTCACCTGGTGGCACTGTCGTTCTCGCCGGGCTTCACTCCGACCTAACGGAGCTTCCCCTCAATACCCTCATTCGCTCGGAGATCACTCTCGTTGGAGCATTTGCATACACCCCCAGCCAATTCGCCACGTCACTCAACTGGCTGGCGCAGGGACGGGTTGGGCTACGGGACGGGCTGGTCCGGGCACCGCTCCACGACGGGCAGCTCTGGTACGAACGCCTCGTTGAGGGGCACCCCGCATCGAAGGTGCTGCTCGAGCCGACGTTGCACCCAGTCGGGTAGTCGTCCCAGGTGCGGCATTCCGACAGTCACATAGGTGCTTCCGGGAATATGTAGCCCCGTGGATGCTGATTGGGTGCACGGGGGTCGATCACGTGTTGCAGAGCCATGGGGGGTAAGCGTGAACGGGGCAGTGGAGGCGAATGCTGATCCTCAGCCGATTCTGTTCACACCGGATCCGAAAGGCCGGTCGGGGTCGAGTGCTCGACTGCTAGGGATAGCGCGTCGCGAGGGCTCAGTGCCCTCGGAACTCAGTGTCGACGCCGTGCCGGTGTTCCGGTGGTTCGCCGGCGTTCGACGAACCCAGGCTGGCGTCGTGAACGATTTCGCCTCCGCGAGCGATCCTAAACGCCGTATGAAGGCCTAAATGATTGGTGCCGTTTCAGTTCCCAAGACGACGAGCCCATAGGCCACTGCCCATCGGTGGCCGAGCGCAGCGGCGACGTCAGCCCGGCCGACCACGCCTGCGCCCAGTGCGGGGTTCAGCGCCTCGAGGATCTCGTCGTCGCCAGCTGGGCCGCCGATGACGATGACATCGTGCAGGGCATTCTTCTCGCGGTGTCCGGCCAGGATGCGGGACAAGTTCGTCGCAAAGACCTGCCGCTTGAGCGCGAGCCTGATCGCCCGCCATTCGGCGAGCGCGAGCGTGCGCGAGAAGGGCAGGTCGCCGCTCGGGCCACTGGTGGTGATCCACCCGATGCTCCCGTGGGGCGCCTGGTCGATGGCGAACCTGCGTTCGCCGGACTCGTCGGAACGGACGAAGGGCGAATCGACACGGGAAGCCGGACCGCGCTTGACCCACTCGGCAGCCCCGGCCGAGATCGACAGTGTGTGCGCCACGGCCGACGTCATAAGCTCGCCGCAGCCCGCTGCCGTCAGGCTCTCCCCAAGGGGCCCGATGGCATCGATCGTGCCCCCCCCGAGGTCCACGACCCACGCATCGGCCGAGACCCCCGGGGTGGTGAGCGCCCCTGCCCGGCTCGCCTGTGCCTCCGAGCCGACCATGTCGATCCGCCCGCCCCAGACGTCCGAGAATGCCGCGGCAGGTTCATGAATTCCGGTTGCGGGAGACAGAGCCGCCAGCAGCAGTCGGCGTTCGTGGACGGATCCCGACCGCAGGCCCGAAAGCTCGGACAGGTCGTCGAGATCCACCAGCCACAGGTCATCGGTATTGACGGGTGCCTCGCCGGAAAGCAGGTACTGGCAAACGCCGCCCACCGGTGTCATCGCGATGATCGGCAGGGCGTCCATGAGCGCGATCCGTCTACCGTCACGGAATATGGCGGCCGCCTCGTCGAGGGGCTCAGACCTGATTTCGGTGGTGTCGCGCCGCCTCCCGATCACGGCGCAGCGGTGCCCGTATGTCATTGCGCAGGCTGCACGGACGTGTCCATGATCCGCAGCGTCGAGGGCCAGGGCCGAGGCGAGCCAGATGGGGTCCGCCAGCGCACGCACGTGGTTCCCCCCGCGCGCCACTTCGACCGCCACGAGCACGCAGGCGAGTGTGGCGTCGGCGTCCACGCCGTCGACGATGGGAATGCCGTCGCCTGTGCGAGCCGCCACGAGGGCAGCTTCGTCGCCGGCGAGGAGGACGGCGACCACGTCATGACCTGCGCCCCGCCATTCCAAGATGCGTTCGACGGTCGACCGGTAACCGAGCGGATCGCGGGCCACCAGAACCACGGGCCCGAGGGAGGACGACGGAATGCCGCCGGTCGCATCCCAGGGATGCCCAACGGCCGCACCATTGCCGGCCGGAGTGGCAACGCCGCTGGAGAGCAGGGTGACGACGCCGGTGTCCGGTTTCATGGTGGGGACGTCGATCCGCCGCGTGTGCACCGGAACCTGAGGGGTCATCAGCACTCGCTCAACCGGCGACCCTGAGCGCCTCTCGAGGCGGTTGAGCAGGGCAGCGGCGCCACGCGCGGACTCGGCGGACCCCTTCGCACCGCGGGTCGGGGCCCGATCCCACGCGACGGGCAAGGGTGGTTCGACAGACGAATCCGCGATGACGATCTCCGTCGTCGAGTTGCCGATGTCGACCCCCGCGACGATCGTCACCTCAGGAGGCCCCGCTCGAGGTAGATGCCGGCGGCCTCGCGCACGAGGGCGGCATTGAGCACGGCGCCGCGGGCCTCGAGGTCGGCGGCGACTGCCTCGAAATCCTCGCGCGTGGACCGCCGTGGGCGAAGCGCCTCGTAGATGCCCATGACCAGCGAGTCAGGCAGCAACGCCAACTCGGCTGCACGGCGGAAGTTGGCCGCCAATTGCGGATTGCCGTGCTCCTCGGCGATCTGGGCCTGGATCTCGAGGGTCTGCGGGTGGATGCGGACGTCCTCGATGTCGACGTCGCCGGCCCGGAGCGCGTCCAGGGTCACCTCGGAGACGGGTCGTCCCGACTTGGCGAGAGTCACGGTGCCACTCCTTCCAGGGACATGAGCTCGGGTCGGGCCGTCGGGCCGCACCACTGACGTTCAATCGCTACGAGCGACACGACGGTCGTGTGGTAGCGGGCTTCGATGGCCTCGTCGGAGTAGGGATTGCGCTCGGGCTCGGGGGTGGCGCCCTTGGCATGACGCCCGGCGTTGATGCCCATCTGCCGGTAGGAGGCCCGCGTCAGGGAAGGAGCGACGCTGTAGAGCTCGAGATTCGCAAGCGGAGTGAGGTCTCGACGGTGGATGAGTGCGGTTCCCTTGGCCTGCAGCCCGATGCCGATGCCTGACCCTGCCATCCGTGCGGCCGTCAGGCCGATGAGGCCGAGGTCGATCGTGTCGTTCACGCGCACGATGCGACCGACGCAGCCCTCCTCCTCCAGGCCGGCGAGCAGTTCATCAAGGGCCTGGGTGACCGTGAGTCCCGACAGTGTCCGCCAGATGGCGCGCCCGGCTGCGGGTGACAGGCCGATGACGACGTCGCGTGGGTCGTGGCCGGCCGTGGCCGGCCCGACCGCGGTGAGCGCGGCACTGCGGTAGGAGCCCTGCTCCACGCGCAGGTCTTCGACGGAGCGCTCCTGCCGGATCGCGTCGATCTCGGCCTGGCGCTGAGGCGTGGGGACGTAGCCCGTGCCGGGGCCGGCGTAGTCATTGGGATCCGTGACGAGCGAGAGCACCTCCATGTCCTCGGTGAAGATCGCCGCGGTCTGTAGGTAGTCCCCGTGGACTCGCGCATGAAGCATGTCCAGCAAGCGTTCTGCCTCGATCTCGTAGCCGGCCTCGTCCAGGGCCAGGACGACGTCGAGCATCGTCACGTTCGTGTCGCGGATGAGCCGCGAGGCGGTGAGTGGCGTCATGAGATCGGCATCGGGGACGTCCTTGCTGCCGGCGGCGTCCACCGCCTGTGCCATCCAGGCTTCGGTGAAGTCGCCCAGTCCCAGGATCCGATAGACGTCGCGGACGGCCTCGACGGCCCGCTGCCGCAGCGCCGCCACGTGGGGCTCGGCCGCCGTGCGCAGGCCACCGTCGACGCCCCAGTCGCGCTGCATCGCCAGGAAGTCGTCGATGTCCTCGGCGTTCCACTGGCTTGGGCCGAACATGTTGTCGTAGCGCTGGATGGAGCCGAAGCCGCTGCAGATGAAGTCGGAGCCACCGATGAAGATCGGGTGGGTGCGAGACGTGCGCCGGACGTCGGACTCGCTCATCAGGGCGTCGTTCCCCGTGCACGCCTCGAGGTTGCGCAGCATCACCATCAGGTTCTCGGCCATCAGGCTGCGCACCCCGCCAGGGACCGCACCGGCCACGGATGCCGAGTCGATGCCGCCGTTCTGCACGCCCTGTGACCCGATGGCCCGAGCGAGGGCCACGCACCGCGCCTCGAGGTAGAACATGGACCGGCCCTCGGCGCTGCCCATCAGCGCTTCGGCGCCGCCGCCCGAGGTCACCCGCATCTTGATGCCGCGACTTGCGTAGGCCGAGGTCAGGAAGGCCTTCGACCAGGGGGTGTCGTCGCCGTCGATGAAGATCTGCTCGGTGCCGTAGAGCGATACGGTCTCGGCGTACGACACGAGTCCGCGCATCCCCATCTCCAGCTCGAGGGCCTCCTCGACGGAGCACTGGACGAGAATTCCCCGCGACGCGACTGCCGCGCCGATGCTGACCGCGATCGCGTTGGAGGGGGCGTCACCGAGGACGGGAACCGTCGTCTCGATCTCGCGGAACCCGAACGCGGCAGCCGTGGCGGCGTCGGCGGCGAGCAGCAGCGGATCGTCGGAACGGTTCGTGACGTGTGCTTGGTTGCTGGGCGTGCGACGCGCCCGGCACTTCGTCATCGCGATAACCAGTTCGGCCGGTCGCAGGAGTGCGAGCACCTGCGCGAGCTTGGCCGGCGTCATGCCGGCCGCGAGGCGGACGACCTCGGCGCGAGACGTTCCCAGGTCCACGATCATGCGGGCGAACGCCAGGTTGTCGATGGCCATCGCCTCGGCGGCCACCCCGAGGTCGAGACCGTGCACGGAGATGAAGGTGTCGATGATGTCGAACTGCGCCGCGGCCCGGAAGTCCATCTCGACGACCCGGCCGTCGACGATGCTCAGCGACGGCTGCGGGTCCGCGGGGGAATCGAAGGCGATCAGGCCGAGCGAGGCGTCCTCGACGGCGAACCCGTCGAGATTGACGCGCTGCTGATCCATGAAGCGGAATCGGCCGATCGGCTGCCTGGGCTCCCGCTCGTCGACGGTCATGCGTGAACCTCGTCCTCGAAGGTTGCGGCGGCGGCCTCGGCGGCTGTCCTGTCCTGGGTGGCGCTTCCGCCGCTGACTCCGACGGCACCCACGACGCGATCGCCGTCCCACAGTGGGACGCCGCCCGCGAAGGCGATGTATCGGCCTTGATCGGCAGAGTTCATGCCCGCGAGGTCGGCGCCGGGCTGCACGAGGGGGGTGAGCTCATGCGTGGCGATCCGGTGGGCCACGGCCGTGAAGGCCTTGTCACGCGCGAGGACTGGCCCGGCGATCTCCGCCCCGTCCATGCGTTCGAAGGAGATGAGGTGGCCGCCGGCATCGACGATCGCGACGGACACCAGCGCGCCTGCGGCGCTCGCTGACACCCGTGCGGCCCCGCTCATGCGCTGCGCGAGGTCTAGGTCCACCTCGTGTCGGGTCACGCGTGCCATGATGCCGCCTTCCGTCGCAGTTCCGCGTGCTTGCCGTCCATGGCGATCGCGCCACCGAGTACTGACTTCGGGACCTTGCAGACCACTGTGTAGGCGGTGTCGACGACGTTCGCGATGGGGGTCAGTGCCGTCTGCGAGACGAATTGGTAGGAGTCGATGGCGCTCTGCCCCGTCAGCTCAGCCACCCAGAGCACCATCTGGTGGTGGGCGATGCGGAAGGCGTCCTCCAGCGGACGCGCCGACCCGGTGGTCATGATGTAGCCGTCGCTCTCGATCCGGGGCCAGGCCGTGGGTCGGCCGCGCACGACGTCGAGGATGACCGTGGTGTCCATTGCACACTCGACGGCGACGCCGCAGGTCTCTCCCTCGCCCTGTCGCGCGTGTCCGTCGCCAAGGCTGAAGAGAGCCCCCTCGACGTTGACGCCGAGGTAGCACGTCACCCCCGCCCGCATCTCCGGTGTGTCCATGTTGCCGCCCCAGTCGCCGGGGGCCAAGGACGAGCGCACCTCGCTCAATGCGGGCGCCACGCCGACGGTGCCATGCATCGGATCGAGGGGAAGGGCTGCGGTGAACGGGGTATCGGCGGCAAGGTAGCGGACCACGGACTCCGCTCGGTCGATCTCGTAGATCCAGGTGCGCTCGAGCAGGGAGGTGTGCAGCATCGCGGTCATCGGAGTCGAGGTGAGCGCTCCGAAGAACGGGACCGTTGAGCTGACGCCCCACGATTCGCGAGGCTCGATGGAGACGAAATGCACGGCGAGGGTGTCGCCGAGCATGGCGCCCTCGACGTAGAAGGGTCCGGACTGGGGATTCAGCAGCCGCGGGTCGCAGACTTCGCTGGCCATGTCAGAAGTCGAGCGCACGCGCCCGCCGAAACAGTCCATCGTCCAAGTCGACAGCAGGGTTCCGGGCCGTATCGACGCCACCGGAGCGACCCCGCCGAAGGTGTAGGTGTAGGTCGTGGGGTCCGCGCCGGCATCGGGCTCCCACCGGAATTCCTGCGGTGCGGTCACGGTTCGCTCCAAGGGGTCGCGGGTTGCGTCAGTGGGAACAGCATGAGGGGTGCATGGCCGACTGGCGATGCACCCCTCATGCCGTGAGCGTGCTCAGACGCGCTCGTGCGCCTCTTCGATCGTCGTGCGCCCGATCTCCGCATAGATCTCCGGCCTCTTGGCCTTGAGGTAGAGCGCGTATACGACGCCGATCCCGAACAGGCCGACGATGTAGTACGGCATCCACTGGAACACCATGCTGTCGGCGGCGAGGCCGGCCGCGAAGTTGCGGTTCGACCACAGCAGCCACAGGACGTACAGCATGCCGGCGGCGCCGATGAGCGGCGCCACGAAGGTCGACAAGAAGTTGCCCTTGTGCACCTTCTTGACCCAGAAGAACCAGAGCACCGCTATCGACGTTATCGACTGGACGATGAGTACCATCGCCGTTCCGATGATGGCAAGCAGGCCGTACACGTTGACGTAGGGGATCAAGTCAGGCGTGGCGACCGGATTGCCGTTGGCGTCCGCCACGTAGACGTTCGTGAACAGCTGGAACAGCACCAGCAGCAGGATCGTGATGCCCGTCTGGGTGAACGAGGCGATCGCGGGGGACCCGTGCTTGTGGTTCACGTGGCCCAGGGTTCTGCGCACGACGGGAGCCACGCTCTCGCGGCCCATCGCGTACAGGTATCGCGCCGCTGCGTTGTGGAAGGCAAGCGCGCACGCGAAGGATCCGAGGACGACGAGGAACTTGTAGACATTGACCATGAAGCCACCGAAGTTCTGGTCGACAAGCCCGATCCACAGGTCGATCGGGCTCGCGCCGGCGGAGAGTTCGACGGACGCCTGCGCGCCGTTGCCCACGACGACCATCCAGGACAGGAACGTGTAGAAGATCCCCAGGCCGATCACCGCGATCATGGTGGCGAGGGGGACGTTGCGCTTCGGGTTCTTGGACTCCTCGCCGTACACGGCGGTGGTCTCGTATCCGATCCAGGACCAGAACGCGAAGAAGATGCCGATGGCTGCGATACCGGCGGCCGCACCGGACCCGTAGGCGTCTGCTGGCAGGGAGACGAAGGCTGCGGCCGGACTGACCGTATCGGCGACCATGAAGCCGTCCGGCCCGCCCTTGAAGAGCACCGAGACGCCGAGCGCGGTCAGGAGCAGCACCTCGCAGATGAGCGTGACGCCGAGGATGCCAGCGGCGAGGGTCACCGAGTAGTAGGTCAGAGCCGCGATGACGAGGCAGGCGATGATGCCGATGATGAGCCAGTGGACGTTGAAGCCCATAGGCGCGAGCACGTAGTCGGATGCGAAGTACGCGAACGCTCCGATGAGGGACCCCTCGAACACGATGTAGGCCACTGCCGCCAGCATCCCGGACGCCATGCCCCAGACCTGGCCCAGGCCGTGGGAGATGAACCCGTAGAAGGCGCCGGCAGTGGTGACGTGGCGGGCCATCGCGACGAAGCCCACCGTGAAGATGGCGAGCACGATCATCGCGAACAGGTAGCCACCCGATGCGCCGATGCCGTTGCCGTAGCCGACGGCGATCGGGACGTTGAATGTCATGGCCGTGATGGGCGCGGCGTTGGCCACCGCCATGAACAGGACACCGAGCAGGCCGACCGCGCCGGCCTTCAGCCGGGCAGCGTCCTTTTCGGGAACGACGTGGTCGCCGGGCAGGGCGTGGGGCCCGTCCTCGATGTTGCTCGTAGTCATGGACCATCCTTTCGGACGAAGACCTGCGTGATGCAGATCACGTGCGCCGGATTATCGCGCTAACGGCGGACCGTTACAAGCATTTTCCACTATTCCGGTCTGGAATTCTTCCAACACTTATGTCAATACGGTCTAGCTTCTTGACCGTAATCCGCCGAATACCTATGCGAATCGGCCATGCGGAGGGGCCGAGCATGATCGGAGGAGGGGAGAAATCTCCCCTTTGGGCCTTGCTTTGGTCTGTTTTTTCGGTATGGTAATCAAGTGACTGGGCAGACCAATAAGACGGATGGTGAAGCAGCGCCCGAGTACGACTACGGGTTGTTCTCCTTCGCCTCGAAAGCCGAGGTCTTTGAGAAGGCCAAGGAGTACTGGAACCCTGGCAAGACGCAGTTCTGGATCGACTCCGGCATTCCTCTGGTCATCGACCGGCGCGAGGAGTACTTCATCTACGACATGTCGGGCAAGCGACTGATCGACCTGCACCTCAACGGCGGCACGTACAACCTGGGCCACCGCAATCCCGAGGTCGTCCAGGCCGTAACCATCGCCATGCAGCACTTCGACATCGGCAACCACCACTTCCCCGCACTGGCTCGTACGGCATTGGCCGAGGCCCTGATCTCGTCGGCTCCCCCCGGGCTCACCAAGGTCATCTACGGGTCGGGCGGGGGAGAGGCGATCGATATCGCCATCAAGACGGCGCGCCATGCCACCCAGAAGCGCAAGATCCTGTCGATCATCAAGGCATATCACGGCCACACCGGGCTCGCCGTGGGCACCGGCGATGACCGGTTCTCCAAGCTGTTCCTCTCCGATCAGCCGGAGGACTTCCCGCACGTGCCGTTCAACGACCTGAATGCCATGGAGGCGGCCCTGAAGGGGCGTGACATCGCCGCCGTCATCATGGAGACGATCCCGGCGACATACGGTTTCCCCCTGCCGGAGCCCGGCTACCTGCGCGCGGTCAAGGCGCTGTGCGAGAAGTACGACGCCCTCTACATCGCTGACGAGGTGCAGACCGGCCTCATGCGCACCGGTGAGCTGTGGGGCATCACGAAGGATGGCATCTCCCCGGACATCATGGTCACGGGCAAGGGCATCTCTGGGGGCATCTACCCGATCGCGTGCGTGCTCGTGAGCGAGCGGTGCGCGGGCTGGCTGACTGAGGACGGCTTCGGGCATATCTCGACTTTCGGTGGGGCCGAGCTCGGCTGTATCGCGGCGCTGAAGGTCCTTGAGATCACCTGCCGCCCGGAGACCCGCTCGATGGTCCACTACATCGCGGACTTCATTGGACGCGGCCTGCGGGAGATCCAGGCCACCTACCCGGACTGGTTCATCGGCATCCGCCAGAACGGCGTGATCTTCGGCCTGGAGTTCAACGATCCGCAGGGTGCGAAGTACGTCATGAGGCGCCTGTACGAGAACGGTGTGTGGGCGATCTTCTCGACTCTGGATCCACGGGTGCTCCAGTACAAGGCCGGCATCCTGCTCAAGCCCGAGCTCGCGGAGGAGCTGCTCGATCGCACGCAGGTCGCCATCGGCCAGGCGTACGACGATGTGCGCGGCGGGAAGGGGGGCCGGAGATGAGCTCGGTGACGATGTCTGAGATCCCGCTCGAGCCGGCCGGCGTGCCGCGCGGCCGGGCCATGGTGGAACGCGCCGAGTGGGCCGCTCGCGCATTCGCGCGCTACGACATCGAGAGCGTGCGACGCATTGCCAAGGCCGCGGCTGAGGCCGGCGCCGCCCATGCCAAGAGGTTCGGCGACGACGCGGTCGCCGAGACGGGCTTCGGCGTCGCCGAGCACAAGTACCTCAAGAACATCTCCTGCTCGACCGGTATCTGGGAGATGTACAAGGGCCATGATTACGTCAGCCCTCGTGTCCTGGAGCAGCAGAAGATCGTCGAGATCCCCCGGCCCGCGGGCGTCGTGCTCGCGCTGACCCCGTCGACCAATCCGGTCGCCACGGCCTACTTCAAGGTTCTTTCGGCACTCCTGACCCGAAATTCCATCATCGTGTCCCCCCATCCCTACGCCAAGAAGGTCAGTGCGGAGGCGGTCCGGGTCATGAGCGAGGCTGCCGTCGCCGCGGGTGCTCCCGACGGCTGCATCCAGGTGGTCGAGGAGCCGTCGATCCCCCTGATCACCGCGCTGATGACCGATGACCGGGTAGCCGTCGTCGTTGCGACGGGTGGCACTGCGATGGTCCGGGCGGCCTACCGGAGTGGGAACCCTGCGCTCGGCGTGGGCCCGGGCAACGTCCCGGTCCTGGTCGATGCCTCAGCCGACGTCACGATGGCGGCGCGTCGAATCGTAGCCAGCAAGTCGTTCGACAACTCGATCCTGTGCACCAACGAGAGCGTCCTCATCGTCGAGGACGCAGTCGCAGACAAGCTGGTCCAGGCCCTACGCCGCGAGGGCGCGTACATCGCGTCCGCCGAGGAGGCCGAGTCCATCCGCGCCGTGATCTTCGACGGCGAGAACTTCCGCACCAGCTGGGTCGGGCGCGACGCCACCGCGATCGCCAAGGCCGCCGGCATCCGCGTTCCCGCCGCGACCAAGATCCTGATCGCGCCGATCGATCTGGTCGTGCCCGAGGAGATGCTGGCGCACGAGAAGCTCTGTCCGGTGCTCGGCATGGTGCGCGTGCCAACTGCGGGACGGGGCATCGACGCGGCGCGTGCCGTCCTGCGCATCACCGGAGCCGGGCACAGCGCCGCCATCCACAGCCAGGACGCGCGGACGATCATGGACTTCTCCGCCGCAGTTCGCGTCCTGCGTGTCTCCGTCAATGTCGGCAACAGCCTCGGGGGCGCTGGCATCGAGACCAACCTGGCTCCCACCATGACGATCGGCACCGGGTTCTTCGGGCGGTCGTCGCTGGGGGAGAACCTCGAGCCGAAGCACCTTGTCAACATCACGCGGATCGCGTACAACGCCGACGCGGCGGTGACGATGCCCAGTTTCGCCGGGATCGATCCGTGGTCGGCTCCGACCGGCCCGGTGCCGGTCTACCCGCTCCCGTCGAATGCGCACGAAAGCGGTGTCGCCCCCGTCGAGCGACGCGATCAGGCCGACGACGGGGAGCTGCGCGAGGAGATCCGCCGGCTGGTCATCGAAGAGCTCCGACAGATCATTAAGGGCTGACCGATGGCCGACCTACGCTCCTTCATCTTCTTGGACAGGCTGCAGCCTCAGACCATGTGCTACCTGGGCACCATGGTCCGCGGGGCGCTCCCCCGGGCGGATGTCGCGGCACAGATCATCGAGGTGGCCCCCGGCCTGGATATCGAGCCGCTCACCGACGTCGCACTGAAGTACGCCGAGGTCTCGGCGGGGATGCTGTTCGTCGAGCGGCAGTTCGGGTATCTGGAGATCCACGGGCCCACCTCCGCGGTGAAGGCGTCGGGCGAGGCCGTTCTCACGCAGTTGGGCGCCTCGGCCAGTGATGCAATGAAGCCGCAGATCCTCGCCTCGCGCATCGTGACGATGCTCGACCGGCAGCACGCATTCCTCATCAACCGGAACAAGATCGGGTCCATGGCGCTGCCGGGCGAATCGCTCTTCGTGCTTGAGATGCAGCCCGCGTCGTATGCCATCCTCGCGACGAACGAGGCGGAGAAAGCCGCTCGCATCAAGGTCGTGGACTACCGCATGGTGGGTGCCACGGGACGCGTGTACCTGTCGGGGAAGGAAGCCGATGTCCGCCAGGCCGCTGAGGCGGCCGAGGAAGCATTGAGGGTGGTTTCGTGACCCAGCGGATTCCTGCCGACCTGCTTCGCGACATGGTGCGAGAGATCCTCATGGACGTCGTCGAGTCCGAGGTGGCCGGGCGTGTGGACAGCCTCGCGGGAGGGGAATCGGTCGGCGGCCGTCGGCGCGAGACTGTGGCGATCGGCAGCCAGGACGATCTGAACCGCGCGATCCGCAGGATCCTCGCCGACGCAATGGACCCCCAGCGGCGCGGTGCCATCGAGCAGGGCGACATCGCTTTCGTGCTTTCGACGGCAACGCTGGAGCAGGCACCAAGGAGACCTGCTGTTGTTGAGCCGATCCACCGAGTCGACAAGGGTGCGGTCACGGAAAAGCAGGTCCGGGCGGCCGCAGACGCAGGCGCAACGATCGTCACGGCGCATCGCGTGGTCATCACCCCGCTCGCCAAGGACAAGGCACGCTCGCTGGGCGTCGTCATCACAAGAGAGTCGTAGGAGGGGCCATGCTTCGTGGACGAGTGATCGGCAACATCTGGGCGTCGAAGCGCCTGGACGAGGTGCCCAACGGGGCCTTCCTCGAGGTCGAGGTCGAGCCCGGCGGTGCTCGGCTCATCGCCTTCGACGTGCTGGGCAGCGGCGTCGGCGAACACGTACTGGTGGCGACGGGATCCGTCGCCGCCGCCTGGTTCCCCGGGCAAGCGCCGCCCATCGACGCGCTGATCATCGGATCCATCGATGAGTCGTCGTCCGGCTTCTAGCGACCTACCACCACACAAACCTCCTCGCGGCATCAGTCACGGGGAAGACAAGGAAGGGAAGACCATGTCCAACAATGCGATCGGCATGATCGAGACGAAGGGCTACGTGGCCGCGCTGGCAGCCGCCGACGCCATGGTGAAGGCAGCAAACGTGACCATCGTCAGTCGCGAGCAGGTCGGCGACGGACTTGTCGCCGTGACCATCGTGGGTGACGTCGGCGCCGTGAAGGCGGCAACAGAGGCCGGCGCGGAAACGGCACAGGCGGTGGGCGAGCTCGTCAGCGTCCACGTCATCCCGCGCCCGCACCCCGAGCTGTCGAGGACCTTCGGCATCTCGGCTGACCCGTCGGAGTGACCGCACTGCCGCAGGCTGGGGAGACCGAGCTTCGCGTCTACCTTCTGCTCGAGGATCTGCAGCCGCAGTTCGCCGCGTACCTTGGCACGCCTACCCGGGCGCGCGGCTATCCGCCGTATTCGGGGCAGAACGCCCTGATCGTGGAGGTGGCGCCCGGCCTGGCCATCGAGAGGGTGACCGACCTCGCGCTGCGCTCCGTTCCCGGCATCGAGCCGGGGATCCTGTTCGTCGAGAGGCAGTTCGGAGTCCTGGAGGTGCATGCCGACTCGCTCGCAGATGTCATCCGGGCGGGTGAGGCGATCCTCACTGGAACGGGCACGCGGGCCGAGGACCAGCTGCGTCCACGGATCCTGTATCACGACGTGATCGAGGACGTCACAGACCAGCATGCGGTGATCATCAACCGGAACAGGCAGGCGTCCATGCTGCTTCCGGGCGACAGCCTTCTCGTCTTCGAGATGACGCCGGCGCTGTTCGCCGCGATGGCCGCGAACGAGGCCGAGAAGGCGGCGCCCGACATCACCCTCGTGGACGTCCAAATGATCGGAGCAGCCGGTCGTGTGTACATCGGGGGTCAGACAAGTTCGGTGAACCGGGCGCGTGAGGCCATCGGCTCTGCTCTGATGTCCGTGGTCGGACGCGATCAGTAGGCCGACCAGACCACCGACACACGAAGGGCACGAAATGATCGTTGCCGAGCCGCAGTTCGAGGACTTCGCCCACGCCGCGCGGGACGCGTACGACCTCGACCCGAGTGCTGAGCTCACTCTGCTCAACGTCAGCGAAAACGGCACGTTCCGCGTCGACGATCCGGTGCAGGGACGATCGGTGCTGCGCGTGCACCGTACGGGGTACCACGCCCGCGAAGCCATCGCGAGTGAACTGGCGTGGATCACTGCCCTGCGCAGCGAGGGCACCGTGCGAACCCCAGCCTTCATCCCGTCGCCCGCCGGCGACGACGTCGTTCTGGTGCGGCTGGCCGGTGGCGAGGAGCGCTTCGTGGTGCGCTTCGAATGGGTCGACGGAGTGGAGCCGACTGAGGACCGACTCGCTGCGGACTTCGAGGAGCTTGGCGGCATCACCGCTCGCCTGCACGCGCACGCCCGCACTTGGCGGCGCCCGGAGGGATTCACGCGATTCGTGTGGGACTTCGACACGTCGCTCGGCGAGCATGGCCACTGGGGACGGTGGCAGGACGGGCTGGCCGTAGGCCCGCAGGAGCAGGAGGTCCTCGGCCGATGCGCAGACCTCATCCGGCGTCGACTGGCCGTCTACGGCACGGGACCCGAGCGATTTGGGCTCGTTCATGCCGACATGCGCCTGGCCAACCTCCTCGTCAAGGGGAATGACGTCACGGTGATCGACTTCGACGACTGCGGCCTGAGTTGGTTCATGTACGACCTAGGATCGTCCCTGTCCTTCATCGAACATGAGCCCTACGTCCCGGAACTGGTCGATGCCTGGGTTCGCGGATACCGCGCCGTAGCGCCGCTGACGGCGCAGGACGAGGCTGAGTTGCCCACCTTCATCATGCTGCGCCGGCTCCTGCTGGTTGCCTGGATTGGATCCCACTCGAGCACCGAGACCGCGCAGGCGATGGGCGAGGACTACACCGCGACGAGCTGCCGGCTCGCCGAACACTACCTGGGCACGATGGCGATCTGAGAGGACACGTATGTTCACGTCGATAGCGGGGAGGTCAGTCATCGTCACGGGCGGCACCAAGGGCATCGGCAAGGGGATCGCCCGGGTCATGGCCAAGGCGGGCGCGAACGTCCTCGTCACGGGACGTAATCGAGACGACGCGGAAGCCACCGTCGGTGAGCTGGATGCGCTCGGGACGGGTCGCGTCGAGTACTTCCTCGGCGACGTGGCCGACGCCGCTGCCTGCCAGGCGATGGCGGCCGCGGCCATCGAGTCCTTCGGGGGGATCGACATCCTGTGTGCGAACGCCGGCATCTTCCCCGACGCGAAGCTCGCAACCATGAGTGAGGAGGACATGGACCGCGTCTTCGACACGAACATCAAGGGCACTCTCCTCACCGTCCAGGCGTGCATCCCGGCGCTCGCCGCCTCGGGCCACGGACGCGTGGTCCTCACGTCCTCCATCACCGGTCCGATCACCGGCTTTCCGGGCTGGTCGCACTACGGAGCGAGCAAGGCGGCGCAACTCGGCTTCATGCGCACGGCCGCCATCGAACTGGCCCCCCTCGGTATTACCGTGAACGCCGTCCTACCGGGCAATGTCGCCACCGAGGGCCTCGCTGACTTGTGGGAGGGCTACCGTCGCTCCATGGAGATGTCGATCCCGATGCGCCGGTTGGGCGACGTCGAGGACATCGGTAACGCGGCCCTGTTCTTCGCCTGTGACGAGGCCGCCTACGTGACCGGGCAGGCGCTCGCCATCGACGGTGGCCAGGTTCTCCCCGAGTCTCTCGCGGCCCTGGAGGCGATGTAGCGCGATGGCTGAAGCGGGACTCGACGATTCCGGGGCTATCGGGCCAACTGCCGAGGATGCACGGCGACGCCTGGTCGGGATGGTCGAACGCGGCACCCTCAGGCCGGGGCAGCGGCTGGGCGCGGAGCGGGAACTCGCCGTGAAGCTCGGGGTGAGTCGGTCGACCCTGCGCCAAGCGCTCGGCGCCCTCGAGGAGGCGGGCGTCGTCCGGCGGGTTCCGGGCCGCGGGGGCGGCACGTTCATCGCCTCTCCGAAGGTGGAGCGGGATCTGTCCCGGATCGTCGGCATCCCCATGCTCCTGCGGGATCAGGGATTCACGGCCGGCTCGCGCGTGTTGAGCGTGGCGGTCAGGACCGCCGGACCGGAGGCGGCGCGGGCGCTGGGCATCGCCGAGGACGAGTTCGTCGTAGATCTGGTGCGCATCCGACTCGCCGACGGAGTGCCGATATCCCTTGAGCAGGCAGTCTTCCCCGCGGAACTCGTGCCCGGCCTGCCGGAACGTGCGCTAGGAGGTTCCATCTACGAGCTGTGCGACAGCGAGTACGGGCTGCGTCCCGACGAGGCGATCGAGCACATTGAGGTGGTCTTGGCCTCGAGTGACGAGGCGGCGGTCCTGGGAATCGATAGGGGGGATCCGCTGCTACTGGTGACCCGCACCACCCGCACCGCTGCCGGAGTGGCGTTCGAGTTCTCCCGCGACCTCTTCCGCGCTGATCGGACGCGAATAAGTGTCAAGGTGAAGGGATCGCCTGCGAACGAGAAGGCGCGCTTGCGAGGCCGCATCGTCGAGCTCGTACCTCCAGCGGAGTAGCGGACGTGCGCGCTCGCGACCTGCCCATCCGGTTTCAGGGAACGCCCGGGCCACTCAATGCCTTGACCGACGTGCCTGGTGTCGAAGTGGGGATGGTGACGATCGTCGGGGATGATCCGACGGACTACTCGCTGTCCGCGCGCACCGGCGTAACGGCGATCCTCCCGCTCGGGCGCGAACGAATCGGCACGTCCGTCCCGGCGGCCATCTACTCGCTCAACGGCAACGGCGAGATGACCGGGTCGCACTGGATCGATGAGACGGGCTCGTTGTCGAGCCCGGTGATGATCACCAATACGCACGCCGTCGGAACGGTTCATCGAGGCGTGATCGATTGGTTCGCCGACAACCGGACCGCCCTCGCCGCGGAGTGGCTGCTCCCAGTTGTGGCCGAGACATGGGACGGGTATCTCAACAGCATTAACGTCCCGCACGTCATGCCGCCTCACGCCGGGCAGGCGATAGACGCCGCCTCGGAGGGGCCTGTTGCCGAGGGCTCGGTCGGTGGGGGCACTGGGATGAACTGCTACGGATTCAAGGGTGGCAACGGCACGGCGTCACGTGTTGTGAGGCTCGGCTCCGGCGAGTTCACGGTGGCCGTGTTCCTTCAGGCGAACTTCGGCGCCCGCCGTGAGCTGATGATCAATGGCGTGCCCATGGGCGACCTCGACGTCCCCTGCCCGATCGATGACGACGACTGGCTGCTTGAGGACCGGCGGTCAGGGGCGGGTGCGGGCTCGGTCATCGCCGTTGTCGCCACGGATGCACCGATGATGCCCCAACAGTGCGCGGCAATGGCCCGTCGCGTGCCGCTTGGCCTCGCCCGCACGGGAACGACGGGCGGCCATTTCAGCGGGGACCTATTCCTCGCGTTCTCCACGGCGAATTCGGGGGCTCTCGACAGTGGGTTCCCGACAGACCCAGGTTCGGAAGTCAAGCTAAGAACGATGCAGCTGGTCCCGTGGAACCACATGGACGCCTTCTTAGCCGCGACGGTTCATTGCGTGGAGGAGGCAGTGCTCAACGCGCTGGTGTGCAACGCGACCATGGTCGGGCGGTCCGGTCACGTCAGTCATGCGCTCCCGAACGATCTCGTTCGCGAGCGGCTCGCCTCCAGCGGCGGCGCGTGACGGCGTCTTTCGATCACAGAATATGCGGGATCGTTCCGGGAGACCGCCAATTCCAGATCGCGAGGTTGAGTTTGGGCAATGCCGTGACCGTCGAAGCACCGGCGAGGCGCCAAAGCCCATTTGTTGGGGGCCGCGGCGCAGACTCTGGTTCAATGCCAGACTGCAGACGACGATGGTCGCCGAACGGATGCTCTTCTTTCGACTTTCGGGGATCCTGTGGCGCATGCTGTCCCGCTCGCGGGATCGGACCCGGAGGAGCGGTTGGTCTTCCCCGCGGATGACCGTCGGGTCAGGCGCTGGAGGTCCTCGCGGTGGAGGAGGACGAGGTGGTGATAGTGATCCACGCGATGGATCTGGGGCTGTAGTTCCGGGCACTGTATGAGGAGGGGAAGCGGTCATGACTAAGCGCAAGGCGAATGGGCCGCTGTCACTGAAGGATGGGACGGTGCTCGATGACGAGGCCGTCGATCGCATCGTTGAGGAGGTTGAGGAAGCGGTGCTCGCTGGTCACGGGACTACGTCTTTCCCCCGTCAGGGACGGCCCTCGTTGACTGGTCGTGCGGCTGCGTCACCTCATGTGGGCTTCCGCGTGTCGCCGGAACTGCGGGACGACGCCGAGGCGATCGCACGTGAGCGGGCCTGACAGTATCGGCGTTGGCTCGAGAGGCACTGGAGCAGTTCGTCAGGAAGGCCGGCTAGGCATCGCGCAGCGCATCGCGGGTCTGTTTCCTAGCCCTTTCCATAGCCCTTTCCACGTGGTTCTCGGTGGTTCTGGGTGGGTCTCGGTGATACGAAAACCGTTGGTGCCTATAGATTTCCCTCATAGGTCGAGAGGGCCTCAGCAACCTTTTAATCCGTAGGTTCGGGGTTCGAGCCCCCGGCGA
>JAPLBU010000029.1 GCA_026392575.1 Actinomycetota bacterium
CCGAAATGGGACGCGCTGGGACCCGAGCCAACCGCTACTCGGCGGGCGAATCCCGGAGGAGTAGACCTCACCTGACAAGGACCTGCAGGCGAGCTGGCGTCGTCAGACTGTGCGCCGGCGGGCGACATCCCCTGGTGCGTCGATATCAGACCTGGCTGTCGCGGATGCCGTACGGCTGGCCGTACCCGTCCACCATCAGCCGCAGGTACGGCACCGCGTCGAACGCCTCCGGGCCCAGCACGCCGACGCCCTGCCAGGCGCCGCTGGCGAGAAGCTCCAGGGCGATGACCGGGTTCATGGCCGTCTGCCAGACGACCGCCTGCACGCCGTACTCGCGCATCGTCCACTCGTTGTCCGCGACGTGGTACAGGTACACCTCGCGCGGCTGGCCGTCGGTGCCGGTGCCGGTGACCCATGTGCCGGCGCAGGTCTTGCCGGTCATCTTGTCGCCGAGCGTCGCCGGATCGGGCAGCGCCGCCGCCACGACGTCGCGGGGACTCACCGGCTTGCCCTTGACGGTGACCGGCTCCGTGCGGTCCAGGCCGAGTTTGTGCAGGGTCTTGAGGACGTCGATGAACTCGTCGCCGAGGCCGTACTTGAAGGTGACGCGCTTGCAGTCGATCCACCGCGGCACGAGGAGCACCTCCTCGTGCTCGACGTTGATGACCTCGACCGGGCCGATGCCCTCCGGGAAGTCGAACACCTCGGGCTCGGAGAACGGTGGTGTCGTGAACCAGCCGCGGTCCCTCTCCCAGATCACCGGCGGGTTCAGGCACTCCTCGATGGTCGTCCAGATCGAGAACGAGGGCGCGAAGTCGTAGCCCTCGACGACCAGGTTGGCGCCGTCGCGGATCCCGATCTCGTCGATCTCGCTGAACAGGTGATCGGCGGCGTAGCGCGCGAACACGTCGGCCAGGCCGGGCTCGACGCCGATTCCGCACAGCGCCAGCCGGCCGCTGTCGATCCAGTCCTGCTCCTGCGCGAACTGCTCGTCGCCAAGCTTCACGCCGACCTCGGAGTACGGAGCGCGCGGGTTCGGGCGCGACAGGCTCATCGCCGTGTCGAGGTAGTCGGCCCCGGCCGCGAAAGCGCCGTTGAAGATGGGCATGACGAAGCGCGGGTCCACGACGTTGAGGACGTGCGTGATCCCGTGCTCTCGGCATAGCGCCGCCACCGCGTCAGCGCTCGAGGCATCCACCTGCGATCCGGTGAAGCGAGCATCGACCACGCGGTCGATGACCGCCTGCGCCCGCGCGCCGTCGTAGTCGGCGATCACGCAGGCCTCGAAGAAGTCGCGGCGCGCCGCGATCAGAGCCGCTGACGTACCGACGCCGCCCGCACCGACGATGAGGATTCGCATGCCAGATCCGATCTAGTGAGGGGCCGGCGGAGTGCCGAACCACGTTTCCCAGCACGCTAAGGCATAAGTTGCTTATATATTGGGCCGATGTCCCACCCCATCCCGGTGGGCGCCGCACGCCCCCCGCGCCGCGGGCGTTGGGCCGACCGCGCCTTCGCCGCCAACGTCCTCGGCACCCTGGCCCAAACGGTGACCGATCGGATCAGCCTCGGCGCCGAACGGGCCGCGGGGCACGGTGCCGCGACGCCCGCCGCCCTCGTGACCCTGCTGTGGTACCCGGACCGACCCATCGCCTTCCTGGCCGGACGCCTGCGGATCACCCACCCGGGGGCCGTGCAGCTGTCGGAGCGCCTGTCCCGCGCCGGCCTCGTCGAGCGAATCCCTGGCGCAGACGGCCGGACCCGCCTGCTCGCCCTGACCCCGCTCGGCGAGGAGGTCGCGCTGCGGGTCCTCCAGGCCCGAAGCGACGTGGTGACGCGTGCGATCGCGGCGCTGGACGACGAGCAGGTGTCCGCACTCAGCAATGCGGCTGAGGCCATGCTCGACGCACTGGCTGACGACCTGCTCACCAGCGAGTTCATGTGCCGCCTCTGCAATGAGCTGGCCTGCCCCGATGCCCGGTGCCCTGTCGAGCGGGCCATCCCCACACCGCCACACCGTCGCGGGACCGGGTACGGCGTCACCGAGCCGGACGGATGAGGAGCCGAAGCCCATCCCAAACCGGTCTAGCGCCAGTAGCCAGAAGCCGCGTCGACCGCCGTCCTCGTCCGCCCGCCGGTCAAGCCTTGCCGACACTATGCGTCCACGAGCAGGACTCATGAACCGTAACTCCAGGCCCTGACACAGAACCCCGGACCTGCGCATTATGGATGCGTGGCCGACACCGATTCCAGGCGCGACGCCAGCGCGAGGGAGCCTGTTCCCCCGCCAGGATGCCCCGGAATTGGAGTGAGTTCCCCCTTGTAGGGCTGTGAAAGCCCCACAAGTGACCAGGGCGTCCGGTTTTCGATACCGAACACGGCGCGCGCCCTGGGGCTAACTGTGGGGCTAGAGCCCAAGAGTGCCCGACGGGTGCCAGTCGAAATCTATTGCACTGCAACAACTTTCATTGGGGCCGCCTCGGGGATTTGAACCCCGGACCTACGCATTACGAGTCGTTCGCGCGCCCCCCAAGACCACGCTCTTACTCGTGCATACTCCGGCTTACCCCGGCATGTTCGGCTGTGCCTGCGCCTTGTTCCGGGGCATATCCGGGGCACTTCACGATCAGGCGGCCGTACCTGTCCACGGCTTGATCCGCCTGAGCTCGTCAGCCATCTGCGCCTGCGCGACCTCGATGTCGTGGGCTGCCTGCGCGCGCAGCCAGTAGCCGTCTGACAGGCCGAAGAAGCGGCACAGCCGCAAGTCCGTGTCAGCGGTGACGGTGCGCTTGCCGCTGACGATGTCGCCAATTCGCTGTGCGGGCACGCCGATCTCCTTGGCGAGCCTGTACCGGGACAGGCCCATCGGGACCAGGAACTCCTCCCACAGCAACTCGCCCGGGGTCACCGGGTCCAGTACTGCGGTCGTGGCCTTGCTCGCCATCACCTTTTCCCCTTCCGTGGACTAGTGGTAGTCGACGATCTCGACATCCGCCGGACCAGCCGTGGTCCAGATGAAGCACAACCGCCACTGGTCGTTGATCCGGATGCTCATCTGCCCCTTACGGGACCCCTTGAGCGCCTCCAGCCGGTTACCGGGCGGAACCCGGAGGTCCTCCAGAGACCCGGCGATTTCGAGCTGCCGCAGTTTGCGCCGAGCGACCTTCTCAATCGCCACGTACCGCCGAACCCTGCGCCCTCGGGCAAGTGCCTCAGCGTCCTGATCAGCGAACGAGACGATCACCTTCCGATAGTAACGCATAGCGTTAGTAACGTCACGCATCCTCAGATGCAGAACATTGCCCCGCAAGTCACTCGGCCGACCCCATGCGGGTACGCCGGTTTACGAGATCCAAGGCCTCGCTTGGTCATCGCCCGTCCGTGGCGGCTCACTGGTGCGCGGGGAAGCAGGAGACTCCGGCGCAAGGGCGTGCGTCCAGAAGTCATCCTCTGCTTGCTGATCCAGGTTGGCCTCCCAGTATTCGGCAAGGAGTCCATCGCGCACCGACCAGACATGGATCACCGGTCGGACGAACTGCCGAATCGTCCCGGTGAGCAAGGCCACGCAATGACCCTCGTCATCCACGGTGACAGCGTGGACGACGAACCCACCCTCGCCCCCGCTGACAGCAGCGACCTGCGCGAGGTAGCCCCACATGGCCTCCTTGCCTCGGTACACACCTGACAACGGGTGCCTACCAGGAACATGCATCACTGGTTCATCAACCATTAGCGCGTCGATGCCAGCAATGTCCATGGCGGCGTACGCTTCGTAGATACGTCTGACGGTGTCTTGGTTCGCTGCGCTGCTCATGTGGCCCACCCTCGATTCCGAATCATTGGGGAAGCGAATCTGCGGTCTGGCGGGCGACTTCCACACATCCACAGAACGGCCACCCACGGACCATGTGGCGACAGCCTAAGGGTGCCCCCGTCCCAGGTATGCCTTCAACTGAGGACCGATGAAGTGGCACAGAATCGCTGCCGCATCCACTCGGGGCGATGGACACTCTCGGAGGACCGGGCACTCGAAGAAGTCCCCGCTTCAGCCCGCAAGCGGCCTTCGATTCGAACTCGACCTACGCATTCTGTGCGTGGGGCGGGCGCAATGACGTTCACACCGGGGCATTTCCGGGCATTTGGTCCGCGGAAACGGGCGAATGGGACACCTTGGCGGAGGCCTCAAAACGCCGTAACCCGTTGCGGCACAACGGATTTCAGCCGAGAGCCGCCTCGGGGATTTGAACCCCGGACCTACGCATTACGAGACTGCGTCCACGCATTGATTCGCCTCTAGGACTTGTTGCCTATCAACGACTTTCGTGGCACCCAGTGGCACCCAGTGACACTGAGCGACAGGCAGGAGGGGCGAAGGAAAGGGCGAGCATCCATGCGTAGATCCGGCTGGCTTCCGATTTGGACCTAAGCACTATCGATGCTTAAGGGAGCTAGGACAATGGCCGGTAGGCATCGCGTCGGTGGTCGATCCGCAGCACCACGACCTCGCGCCGCTCCTGGTGGATCCGGTAGAGCACTCGATAGGTCCCGCGGCGCGCGGACCAGATTCCGTCCAGGTCATCGCGAAGGGGTTTGCCGACTCGGTGTGGGTTGTCCAGGAGCGCCGTGGTCAGGAAGTCGATGACGGCCGTCGCAACTGCCTCCGGCAGTTCTTCGGCAATGGCCCGCCGGGCCGGTGGCGTCAGGACGATCTCGTAGGCGGACTCGGTCACGGGCGCAGCTGGCGGACTGCGTCACTCCCCCGTACGACATCCCCGCGTGCGTATGCTGCGTCAGCCTCGCGGATGTCCGCCAATGCCTGCGGATCGCTGAGTACGTCGATCGTCTCCTGGAGCTGAGCCAAATCCTCCGGACTCACGATGACCGCTGCCGGCTTGCCGTTGCGGGTCACCACGACGCGCTCGTGCTGGTGCTCCACTCGATCGATCACCTCGGACAGGTGGTCGCGGACATCTCGAAGCGACTGGGTTGACATGACCACAATTGTGGCGCC
Organism: Actinomycetota bacterium; assembly: GCA_026392575.1. Taxonomy (GTDB): domain Bacteria; phylum Actinomycetota; class Actinomycetes; order S36-B12; family S36-B12; genus UBA10649. The sequence continues at coordinate 5,012 of JAPLBU010000029.1, forward strand.
TGACGTTGGGGCTGTCTAGGGGACCGTTACGGCAGGCGCCTGCACGTCAGTTGCGGGGCGTTGCGCCAGGGCCGCCCGCGGTCTACGCCTCACGACCTACTGGGTGTGTCGGGTTTCCGACCCGGATAGTGCCTGGTAGGAGCCGGTTTCAGGTGCTGGAAGCACCGACCATGGGCGTGTCCGCCATGGACCTGGACGCGTCATCGGATGGCACGCTCACCCGCGGCCGCCTTGGCGGCGACCTGCTCGACCCGGTTCGCACGGGTCTCGGGACGCTTCGCCTGCACGAGCCACACCAGGTGCAGCCGCTTCACGGACTTCGGATAGGCGTCCCACGTGGCCTCCGCGCCCGGGTGCCCGTCGAACGCCGCCGCTAGGTCGGCGGGGACGATGAGCGCGTCCGCCTCGTCGAAGAGAGCCCACGAACCGTCGGCCTTCGCCGCCTCCACGGCTGCGGTGCCGGCCGGGAGCATCCGCTTCTCGACCTCTAGACGCGCAACCCGTGCCTTGTTGGTCAAGGCCCACCCGGAGCCGGGTTTGCGGCGGGTGAACCACTGCGCGGTGCGCTCGTCGTCGAGCGTGCGCACCGTCGCGTCGATCCATCCGACCGTCAGCGCCTCCTCGACGGCCTCGACGTACGGCACGGTCGGCCGTCCGGTCGCCCGCTTCCAAGACACCAGCCACACGCCCTGCTGCCCAGTGTGGTTCTCCGCGAGCCACTCCCGCCACTGCTGGGTCGTCTCCACATGCAACTGCGGTGCGTCATCGCGTCGGTCCACCATGACACCGATTGTTACCCCGTGACGCGGCGTAGCCAGCACCTGACCCGCCACCCGGGACGCGTCGGCAACTCCAAGTAGAGAACCGGACCGGGCGGCTCTCATTGGCCAATGGCCACGAAGTAGTCAAGCGACTCACCGCTCTTCGTATCCACCGGACGCCGAATGTCCGGACAGTAACCCGACACACCCGCCCGCGGCCGGCCGCTGACAGGCTAGGTGACGCGGGGCATCGAGACCGATTCAACCTGGCCCCGGGGGTTTCGTATTGCGTCAGAGGAGCAGCGCGATACCCGTCGCAACGAGCCAGCCCGACCACACGATGTAGGCGATCGGGGTGACCATGCCGGCTATGTGCCACCCATCACGTTCGAAGGGTCCGACGAACTCGAGACTGCACAGCGCGAGAACGACGCCGGCGACGATCCCGACGATGCCGATCCACGTGGGCACCGAGGGGGACTGCGTGATGGCCACTCCGACCAGCACGGTCCAGGAGCCGGTCAGCAGGTATCCGAGGTGCTCGCCGACGGCGACGCCGAGGTACCGGTTGATGGTCTGGAAGACGACATCGACCGCCTCCTTCTTCGCCGGGCTGGCCTCGGGATCTGTCACGACCCGGGCGAGGTAGGGGACGAGGAACGGCCAGCGGACCAAGCCCAGGAACTGCACCGTCGCAGCAAGGACGCCGACAACTGCTGCGACGGTGAGCACGGTCCCGCTCGCTCCCGAAAGCTCCCACGACAGGAGCACCGCAAGCGGCGCGATGGCGACGGCCGTCATCGCGAAGACCCACCACCACATGACGAGCTGAGTGCCTCCTTGCTGAAACCGTTGGAGGACCTCGCCAGTGGACCGCCTGAGGATGTCGGGGTAGTCGAAGAGGCGCGCAAGCATCGCGAAGGCAACATTGAAGATGATCGGGAGCGCGATCAGCAGGATCCCCGTGAGAATCGTGGCACTCATCGGACACCGCCCGTGGCGCTATGGCCCGCAGGGACGCTCGTCGATTGGGGCCCGGGCCCGGCCGCCCGGAAGTCGGGGCGGAGGATCCCGTAGAGGACAAGGCCGCAGATCGCCGTGGCGGTGATGGCACCGCTCGCTCCGAACGTCACGTAGCCACGGTCCTTGTCGACGATGACGTTCGCCGTGATGAGCCAGGCCAGCGCCCATGTGGCGCTCACCGTCACCGGCCATAGGAGAACCAGCCTGCCTCGAAGGACGAATGCCTGCGCGATGCCGACCACGGCCCCGCTGATGAGGCCACGGAGGACGAGATCCCCGGTGCTGGTGCCAGCCGACGTGATGGCGGCGGAGAGCCCGCTTCCCACGCCCATGCCGACCGATGTGAGCGCGATCCAGAGAGGCGAGATCCCGCGAGGTCGCAGGACCAGCCACTGCACCGTCCCGAGGATCGCACCGCTGATGAGTCCGGCGAGGAAGCCCGTCACCGTGCTGGTGATGGATCCGACGATGGTGACGGCGGCGAGGCTGCCCAGCGGGAAGCCGAGGAACGTCACGAGCCACAGGGCATAGCGCTTGAGGAATGTCATGGTGATCAGGCTCCGATCGCGATGGTGGGGGTGGTGGTGATCTGTCGCAACATGGCGTCCTGCTTCCGCTGGTGAGGGCGACGCCCGCCCTCGCTCGTGCCGATGCTGGTAGCGCTCGCTGATGGCGTCCTGACGCATGTCTCTCCTGCCGCCGGACCCCGGCCGTCAGCGCGCCGTCAGCGGTTTCCGTGACGGTTGGCCCATGGATCGGGACCTCGAGGACGCCCTGCGACGAGTCATCGGCGGGGACATCTCCGCTCGAGCGGACGTACTCAAACGCGCCGGTCAGGAGCAGGACCCCACACTCCTGGCCATGGCTGCCGTGCTGTCCGGCGACCGTGAGTGGCTCGCGAAGGCGGAGGGGCAGGCCGCATCGACCCGTGATCGGCAGATCGTCGCAATCGCGTCGGCGCACGTTGCTGGCGACAGCGACCTCGTCGATGCCCTGGCGCGCGACCACCTGGCCGACTACCCCGACAGTCTCATCGTGGCCTGGCTGGCCGGAGGCTAGTGGTCGTCCGCCATCAGCATGGTGCGGGTCGCTTCAGCATCGACGCGGTCGACGGGCGCGATCCGGTGAGCCACCGATGGGGCCAACCCGTCCGCCTCTGAAAGGAGCGCCCGTGCCGCGATCGCGTCGCCTGCTTTCGCTGTCCGAAGTGCCAACGCGTCGAGGCACAGCACCTGAACCTCTACGTCTCCACCGTCTCGCGCGTTGTCCAGCATGTGCGTCAACTGGCCAGCCGAGCCCCCGGGCAGGGTCGCCAGCAGGCAGTCGGCAAGGGCGGCGTTATCGCCTCCCCCAGAGGCCGCGAACCATCGGCTCACCTCCGTGAGCACCTCACGTGCATCATCGACCCGGCCGGCACGGATGAATACCCGACCGAGCTGGACCTGCGCGATGGCCACCACCCGCATCAGTCCGACTGATCGGGCGCTGGCGACAGCTGCATCCAACGTCCCCATCGCATCATCGAGGTTCCCGGCCAGCTGTAGGACCCGACCGAGACTGACCAAGTGGAAAGCCTCCGTTGCCAGCAGTCCCGAGCGTCGCGCCGCCTGTGCCGCACAGGTGAGGTGAGCGGTCGCGTCGCGCACTCGTCCCTCACCCAAGGCCAACTGGCCCAGAATCGATTCGATGTGACTCTCGAGCCAGTCGTCGCCAAGGCGTGGGAGAAGTGCGGCACCCTCCATCGCTGCACGCTCGGCGATGCCGGCGTTGCCGCTGGCCAGACCGCCAGACCCGAGCAGCATGTAGGAGATGCCG
>JAPLBU010000173.1:0-3215 GCA_026392575.1 Actinomycetota bacterium
GCCGTGGTGGTGGTTCACGAGCGGCATCTCCGCGTCCACCCGTGCCTTCGTGGGCTACTCACGCATCCTGCCGGCCAGCGTCCTGCCGACGGAGTTCTCGGTGGCGCGGGTGCTGCTCTCGCGGACGGTCGACTTCATCGGTGCGCTGCCTCTCGTGGCCTTCGCGATGCTCGTGACATGGACCTTTCCCGGGCGGGGGATCGTGTTCTTCCCCTTGGCCTTCGTCCTGCAGTTCGTCTTCATGTACGGCCTGTCGCTGTTCGTGGCCTCCGTCTCGGCGGTGGTGCCGGACTTTGCCCGGATCGTTCGCATCCTGCTGCGCGCGGCCTTCTATCTGACGCCCGTGCTGTACTCGCTGGAGAACATTCCCGCGGGAGCGCGACCGCTTGCTGCCGTCAACCCGCTGGTCGGGCTGCTGAGCATGTATCGCCTGGGGTGGTGGCCGAAGGAGCATGAGGCCCTCATAACCTACGGCGTCTCCTTCGGGGTGGGTGCGGCCGTCGTCATCATCGGCATCATCACGTTCAAGCGCCTCGAGCACCGCATCCTGAAGGAGGCGTAGGCCGTGGCACGGGTGCACCTCGATCCCGACCTGGAGCATCAGGTGGTCTTCGACGCCGTCTCGCTGGCGGTGATGCGGTCCCAGCGGCGCAAGGGCAGTGGCCGACGCGACCGTCTGCGCCGGTTGGCGAGTGAGACGAGCCGCACCTCTCATCCGGTCATCCAGGATGTCAGCCTGGTGATCGATCCGGGTGAGTGCGTGGGGCTCCTGGGCCGGGGACGGGATGCGGGCCTGATCGAGGTGCTGCGGCTTTCCGCGGGAACGCTCATCCCCGACGAGGGCGTGGTCAGGCGTCGGGAGACGGTCATCCCGATCCTGCGCCGCGTGGGCCTCGTCAACGGGGGCCTGACGGTGCGGCAGAACATCTACGTGATCGGGATCCTGCTGGGGATGTCCCCGGACCAGATCGCGGCCGAGTTGGATTGGATCGTCGAGGCAGCGGGCCTGGCGAAGGTCCTCGACACCTACGCGCGCAGTTGCCCGCCACCGCTGCGCCGCCGCATCGCGTGGACGGTGGCGATGGCCACGCGTTCGCGCACCTTTGCGATCCATGGAGCATTGATCATGGGCGACGAGCAGTACCGGGAGTTCTGCTGGTCCCACGTCGAGTCACTGAAGGCCGATGGGGTGACGTTCCTCGTTGCCGACCAGGCACCCGACGAGCTTGAGCGCTTCTGCGAGCGCGGACTCGTGTTCGAGAACGGTCGACTGATCGCCGACACCACCATCACCGAGGCGCTGGCGATGACCGGGCGCCGCACTCGAGATCTCGAGGACGAGAACACCCCTGACGAGCCGGACGTGCGCGAGGACATCGAGGACTGGTGAACCGGGTCCCGCGTCGGGGTCAGGTCTCGAGCGGAATGCGCACGCCGTGCTCGCGCAGGTCGGCGACCAGCTTCGAGTAGAGGGCCTCGATCTGCGCGGTCGTGTCCGCGTCGAACTGAGTGCGCCACCGACCGACGTGCGCCCGCTCGACGCTGACGTTGCCGGCGAACCACTCCATCATCCCCGCGTCTACCGAGATCCCGAGGAATCCGCAGATCTCCTCGAGGGTCTCCTCGCGCGTGTTCTGCACCATGTCGAGCATGTCGATGGTGAGGATGCGACCGGGACGGCACGAGTTGATGGCCTGGTGCATGCGCAGGCTGCGCTTGTGCCACTCGCGCAGGGAGTCGAGGATCTCATTGGGTCCGAAGGTCTGCTCCACGAACGACGCGGCGACGTCGCGGCCGTCGCGAATGATTGCGACGACCTGACAGTCGGGGTAGATCGGCTCGATGAGGTCTGTGACGCGCGCGTTGGCGGGCGTGCCATCGACCCAGCGTCGACCCTCCGCCGGAGCGGCGACCTTGTCCATGACAGCCTGCACGAACTCGCGCGTGGCTTCGAGTGGTGCGGGACCGAAGCGCTCGCGGTAGCGATCGCCGAGCGTGCGCATCTCGTCCTTGGTGAGCCACTTCTGCAGGCCGCTGTTGTTCGGTCGCGCGAAGTTGGCGCCCTGGGAGCGCTTGATGGCATTGCGAGCGGCGGTCTTGGCGCGCATGCTGCGCGGCCAGCCCGCATTGCGGGTGCCTAGTGCGACTGCCATGCCGGGGTTGTTGGCGATGAAGCGCACTTCTTCCGGATCGGTGAGGTACAGATCCGGGTGGCGGGCGAGGATCCGGCCGAGGATGGTCGAACCGCTGCGGCCGGTGCCGCCGATGAGAATGGGGTTGGTGACGCTGGACTCTGGCACGCGACGACCTTACAGCAGCAGGGGTTCCGGGCCCGGCACGGCGCGGACCGGGCTCGGCCTGCGCGCGTGTGTAGGATCGCAGGCGTGGCCTTGATCTCCGTCATCGTGCCCGCATACGGAGTCCAGGCCTACATTCGGGAGTGCCTGCAATCAGTTCTCGAGCAGGATTTCACCGACGTGGAGATCATCGCCGTCGACGACTGCTCCCCAGACCTGAGCGGCCACATCATCGACGAGGTCGCAGCCTCCGACGCGCGGGTCCGTCCGCTGCATCTGGCGGAGAATGTCGGACTCGGTGGCGCTCGCAACGCCGGGGTCGATGCGGCCACGTGTCGCTATGTGCTCTTTCTCGATGGCGACGACACGCTCGCCCCCGGCTCGCTCTCGGCCATCGCGGACCGGCTCGACTACGGCGATGATCCGCAACTGCTGATCTACAACTATGCGCGCGTGTGGTGGGACGGCCGGCGCGCGGTGAGCTGGGCGGATGAGGTGCTGGCGAGCCTGTCGGCGTCCGTCTTCATCCCGCGCGAGCACCCGCGGCTGTTCAACCTGTTGCCGATCGCGTGCAACAAGGTGTACCGGCGCGACTTCCTGCAGGGCCTCGGGCTGACGTTCCCGACCGGCTACTACGAGGACATCGCCTTCACGTACACAGTTCTGCTCGAGGCCGAGACAGCGGTCTCCTTGAACCGGGTCGTGCTTCTGTACCGGCAGCGCCGCGCGGGCAGCATCCTGGGCAGCGCGAGCCCGCGGCACTTCGACGTCTTCGGGCGCTACGACGAGGTCTTCGCGGAGCTCGACCGTCGTGGTGTCGGCCTGCCGCTGCGCAAGCACATCTACGACATCATGGTCAACCACTACGTCACGATCCTTCGCCACGCGGAGCGGCTTGCACCGGTGGACAAGCCCAGC
>JAPLBU010000173.1:3259-6344 GCA_026392575.1 Actinomycetota bacterium
ACTACGTCACGATCCTCCGCCACGCGGACCGGCTTGCACCGGTGGACAAGCCCAGCTTCTACGCGGAGGCCCGTGCCTCGGCGCGGCGTCACGGGCAGGACTGGTCGTCCGTCCCGAGGCAGAATGCGGCCAGCAACCTGCGTGCACACCTGTTCCTTGATCGCTCCTACCGGGCATTCACCCTCTACAACCGCGTCGATGCCGCGCGCAGGAGCCTGCGTCGCACTGCGGGCAGGGTGTACTGGCCGGCGCGTCGCGCGGTGCGCCGTCTGCGTGCGGTTGGTCGGATCTACTACCCGTTTGCTCGAATGCGGCCGATCGATCCGAACCTCGTGGTCTTCTCCGACTACTGGGGCACCGGTTTCGGCTGCAACCCGAGGGCGCTCTTCGAACGCCTCGCGGATGTCGCTCCCTCGCTCAAGGCGGTGTGGATCATCTCGCCGGAGAAGGCGGCATACCTTCCCCCCGGCACCCGGCATGTCTCGCCGGACAGCTGGCGGCGCTACGCCATCTTCGCGCGGGCGACGTACTTCGTGAACAACGTGAACTTCCCCGGCCCCGTCGTCAAGCGCCCGGGTCAGGTGCACATCCAGACCATGCATGGCACCCCGCTGAAGCACTGCGGCCTCGATGTGATGCGCAGTTCGGTTGCGGGTACGGCCGTGGACCCGGTGCGGCAGCCCAAGCGCAGCGAGGGCCGCGTCGTGGCCAGCGACGAGGCCCAGTCCCTGAGGGAGTTCGAGAACCTCTTGCGGCGCAGCGATCGATGGGACGTCGCCCTGAGCTCCAACGCCTACTCGACGGAGATGTGGTCGCACGCGTACCCGTGTCGATACCAGTGGCTTGAGTTCGGCTACCCGCGCAACGATGCCCTCGTCAACGCGACGCTCGACGATGTGGCGGCCGCTCGCGAACTGCTGGGTGTTCCTCAGGGCGCGACGGCGATCCTCTATGCCCCGACCTTCCGTGAGGCGGTGGGGGATACGTCGATGCGCATCGACATCGGTGCGCTGCTCGAGCACCTGCCGAGCGACACGGTGTTCATCGTCCGGGCGCACCACACGGCGACCGAGGGCAGGGCGATGCGGGCGCTGATGGAATCGGGCCGGGTGATCGACGGGTCGAAGGTGCCGTGGATCGTCCCGTGCTACCTGGCAGCCGACGTCCTGCTCACCGACTACTCATCGGTGATGTTCGACTATGCGCTGCTGAACCGTCCCACCGTCATCTACGCGGACGACTGGTTCACCTACCTGGAGACGCGCGGTGCCTACTTCGATCTGCTGGCCGCGCCGCCCGGCCTCGTGGCTCGCAATCCGCGCCGGCTCGCGGAGGTGCTGGCCGGGCGCGAGTACGACGGCGACGAGTCCGCTCGACTTCGGGCCGCCTTCCGCGCGCGCTTCTGCACCTACGACGGCGGTCTGGCCGCCGAGCGGATCATCCGTTCGGTGATGCTGCCGGACTGACGGTCGTCGCGAGGCTGTCCGCGACGCGGCACGTAGGCCCGGCGCATGCAGACAGCGCGTCGAGCTGGGCCTTGAGTTCCCTGACGAGTGTCTGATCTGCGGACGCGATGATGTTGTCCATCTCGGATGGATCCGTCCGCAGGTCGTAGAGGGCGGTGCCCTTGGTCCCGTACGAGACGTAGAGGTAGTCCTCCGTGCGCAGCGCCTGATAGGCCGGCGCTTCGAAGCCGGAGTAGTCCGGGTCGCCGGGCCGCGTGGCCGTGAGGCTCTCGGTGAGTACACCGGTGCGCCACTGCGCCCCCTCGGGATCCTGCAGCAGCGGTGACAGATCGCGGCCGTCGACCCAGTCCGGCGGCTGGGCGCCGAGCAGATTGGCGATGGTGGGGGCGAGGTCGATCGTCGAGGTCATGGCGTTGACGACACCGCCGGCGGGGATGCCCGGGCCGATGAGCACGGCAGGGACGACGGCGTCCTCGCGGTACGGGGTGTGCTTGCCGGACGGCATGCGGTGGGTGCCGAGGTGATAGCCGTTGTCCGACGTCACGATCACGAGGGTGTCGTCCGCGTGCCCCGTCGTGCGCAACTGACTCATGATCGCGTCGAAGGAGTCCGCCAGCGTCTCTCCGGACTCCAGTCGTCGCGTCCACATGCGGTCGAGGTTGGCCAGTCGCTTGGGCCCCATCTGCGGCAGCGAGCTCAGCCATGCGGGCTCGCCGGCGCCACGGGCGTTGAACGACGGGCTGATGGGGACTCTGCTGCCCGCGCGTGATCCGATGTTGCGCAGGGCCGCAGGGGCGGGCGTATGCGGCAGGTACGAGGCGAACTCGAGGAAGAAGGGCTCGGTCGCGGTCGTGAGCCACGCATTCGTATCGGCCGTCATGACGTCGTCGAGGAAGTTGGCGCGGCCGCCGTTGTGCTGGGTGAGGACTCCGTCGGTGCTCAGCACGTAGCCGTATCCGTCGTACGGAGAGCCGCCACCGCGCACGGTGGTGACGAAGTGGTCCCAGGCCGGGGGGACGTAGGAGGGTTCGAGCTGCCGGCCGGGGAAGCCGTTGAGGTACTTGCCCACGTGCGCCGTGCTGACCCCGGCCGCGCTGAGCCATGTCGGAAGGCAGTCCTGCTGGTGCTGGAGTCGGTAGAACGTCTCCCAGCCGCCGCCGGTCTCCGGCACGTTGGAGACCACCTTGTGGTTGTGCACGTACTGGCCCAGCGTGAAGGACGACCGTGAGGGGCAGCAGAGTGACTCGGTCACTACGAAGTTCGTCAGGGTGGTCCCTGCGTCCTTCAGAGCCGCCAGGCGCGGGACCTGATCGAAGAGCGCCCAGTCGAGGTCGTCGGCGAGCAGCAGGACGACGTTGCGGATCTGCCGATTGCCCGCAGCGGCCTCGGAGGACGTGGGTGTCGATGACGTGGTCGTCTGCGCCTCGGGCAGCTGGCCCACGACCTCTGTGAGCGAGGTCGGTGCGGCGGTGGCAGCCTCGCCGGGGTTGGCGCGCGCCGCTGGTGAGGACTGAACGACCATCCCCAGGGCAGCCACGATGATGATCACGCTGATGCCCGCTGCGAACGACGTGGCTATCGCCACGGCGCGAGGGCGCGGGCGTGAGACGGGCAAAACA
>JAPLBU010000453.1 GCA_026392575.1 Actinomycetota bacterium
GCTCGACGCCCTGGCCGAGGTCATCTCGGATGTCCGGCGCCCCACGAATCCGGTGGTCGGCATGCATTCGCCGCTCCCTCGGCCGGCCGAGGCCGAGGCCAGCCATCACTACGGCGGCCCGGCCTATGAGGTGATGTTCCTGCTCGAGGCCGACGAGGCTCCGGTCGGCGTCCTGCGGTCTGAGCTCGATGCCCTGGGCGACAGCCTCGTCGTCGTCGGTGGGGATCGGCTCTGGAACGTGCATGTCCACGTCGACGATGCCGGTGCTGCCGTCGAAGCGGCGATGCGGGCGGGGCATCCGTTCCGGCTGCGAATCACCCACCTCGAGCCCGTCGTTGCGACGACGGCGCGCACCGACGCACGTGCTGTCGTGGCCGTGACCCACGGACCAGGCGTCGCCGATCTGCTGGGCGGGCTGGGAGTCGGCATCGTCCCGGCCGCGGCGCGAGTCCGGCCCTCGACCAGTGAATTGCTCGACGCGATCCGGCTCACGCATGCGGCAGAAGTCGTCCTGCTGCCGAGCGACAGGGACACGCGAGGAGTCGCCGAGGCCGCGGCCGAGACGGCGCGCGGCGACGGGATCCGGGTCTCGGTCATCCCGACCCGGTCGATCGTGCAGACCCTCGCGGCGGTGGCGGTCCACGATCCGACAACGCGCTTCGACGACGACGTGGTCGCGATGACGCGGGCGGCCGGCGCGACGCGGTACGCGGCCGTGACCATCGCGAGCCGGGCAGCCCTCACGACTGTCGGGCCTTGCGAGGAAGGCGATGTGCTCGGACTCGTCGACGGCGACATCGTCGTCGTTGGCTCCGATATCGCTGTCGTCGCGCGCGACATCCTCACCCGGATGCTGGCGATCGGCGGCGAGCTCGTGACCTTGGTGCTGGGGGCAGATGCCGGGCCTGATCTGCGAGAGGACCTGCCGACATGGCTGGCCGAGGCCCGGCCGCTGGCCGAGGTCATCGCCTATGAGGGCGGTCAGCCGCTGTGGCCGATCATCATGGGCGTGGAGTGAGCGCATCGACGGGTCGCAGTGAGCGAGAGGAGGGGCGCACAGCCGATGCGATGCGCAAAGGGTTGGGGCTGGAGACGGTCGAGGACCTGCTGCGGCACTACCCCCGTCGCTACGCGGAGCGCGGTGAGCTGACGGACCTGCGAACGTTGACCGAGGGGGAGCAGGTGACGGTCCTGGCCGAGGTTCGGCAGGTCACGGTGCGGCCGATGCGCAACCGCCGAGGCACCATCCTCGAGGCCGTCGTCACCGACGGGCGTGACTCCATGTCCCTCACCTTCTTCAACCAGAAGTGGCGCGAAGGCCAGTTGCGCGTTGGCCGTCGCGGCCTGTTCGCGGGTCAGGTGTCGGTCTTCCGGGGGCAGCTCCAGCTGACGCACCCGGAGTTCGAGCTGCTGCCCGACGGAGTCGACGACGATCCGCTCGCCGTGCTTGCGTTCGCCGGTGCGCTGATCCCGATCTACCCCGCCTCGAAGGCCGTCACATCGTGGCAGGTGCACAAGGCCCTCGATGTCGTGCTGACCCAGTTGGCCGACCCGCCTGACCCGATCCCTGACGACATCCGCACCGAGCGTGGCCTGCTGCCGCTGGCCGATGCCATCCGCGGGGTGCATCGGCCGACGACCCGCGAGGATGTGCGCTGTGCCGTCGAGCGACTCCGTTTCGAGGAGGCATTCACCCTGCAGGTCCTGCTGGCCCAGCGCCGCGCCGAGGTCCGGGCCCTGCCGGCGACGCGCCGGGTGCCCGAGGTCAGTCCGCTGCTCGAGGCGTTCGATGCGCGTCTGCCCTTCACGCTCACGGACGGACAGCGCGAGGTCGCAGCCAGCATCGAGCAGGACATGGGCAACGACTATCCGATGCATCGGCTCCTGCAGGGCGATGTCGGCTCGGGGAAGACCGTCGTCGCCCTGCGTGCGATGCTCCGGGTCGTCGATGCCGGCGGGCAGGCAGCGCTGCTGGCTCCGACCGAGGTGCTCGCCGGGCAGCACTTCCGCTCGATCACGACGCTTCTGGGCCCATTGGCCGAGGGCGGACGCCTCGGGTCCGACGACAACTCGACGCGCGTCGCACTCCTCACCGGATCCCAGCGCACGGCGCAGCGTCGGCGCGAACTGCTCGACATCGTCAGCGGTGACGCCGGAATCATCGTCGGCACGCATGCGCTGATCCAGGACAACGTCGACTTCCACGACCTCGCGCTGGTGGTCGTCGATGAACAGCACCGGTTCGGCGTGGAGCAGCGGGCGGCGCTGTCGGCGAAGTCCCGCGACGGGTCACGCCCGCACGTACTCGTCATGACGGCGACGCCGATTCCGCGGACGGTCGCGATGACCGTCTTCGGCGACGTCGACGTCTCGACCCTGTCTGAACTCCCAGCCGGACGGGCCCCGATCGTCACGCACGTTGTCATTGCCCGCGAGCAGCCGGCCCATGTGGCCCGGGTGTGGCAGCGCGTCCGCGAGGAAGCAGAGGCCGGCCATCGCGTCTTCGTCGTGTGCCCGCGCATCGGTGGCGATGCGGCCGACAGCGCTGCCGATGATGCGTCGGACGGTGTGGTCCCGGACGACGCGGTTGAGCCCGCCACCCCGTCGGCGGCGGTCATCCCGCTGGCGCAGTCGCTGGCCGAGGGGGAGCTTGCGGGGCTCCGCGTCGGCATCCTGCACGGTCGACTGACCGGCGACGAGAAGGACGATGCCATGCGCCGGTTCTCCGATCCGGCCGCCGCTGACGGCATCGATGTGCTGGTGGCGACAACCGTCATCGAGGTCGGCGTCGATGTCCCGCAGGCGACGACCATGGTCATCATGGATGCGGACCGGTTCGGCATCTCGCAGCTCCACCAGCTCCGGGGTCGCGTGGGCCGGGGTGGACTGCCGGGCCTGTGCCTGCTGGTCACCGATGCCGAGGCGGGCTCGCCGGCCCGCGAGCGGCTGGACGCCGTGGCGTCGACCACCGACGGGTTCGCGCTATCGGCGCTTGATCTCGAGCTTCGGCGCGAGGGCGATGTGCTGGGGAGTTCGCAGTCCGGGCGCCGCAGCTCACTGCGGCTGCTCGAGGTCTCGCGTCATGAGGATGTCATCGTCGATGCGCGGGCCGCCGCTGTTGGGGTCATCGCCAGCGACCCCGACCTGACCGCGCATCCCGTGCTAGCTGCGGCGGTCGCCGACCTGGTTCGCGACGAGCAGTCCGAGTTCCTGGAGAAGGCGTGAGGGCCAGGTGACCCGCATCATTGCGGGGTCGGCCCGGGGTCGGCGGCTCGCCGTCCCCGCCACGGGGACCCGTCCGACGTCCGACCGCGTCCGCGAGGCCCTGTTCTCGTCCCTTGACAGCGAGCTGCTCGGGCGGGGGCTGACCTGGCCGTATGTACGGGTCCTTGATCTGTACGCGGGCACCGGTGCCCTCGGTCTGGAGGCTCTGAGTCGCGGTGCGGTGGAGGCCATCCTCGTCGAGAAGTCGCGACCGGCGGTCCGGACCCTGACGGCGAATATCGCTGCGGTCGGCTGTTCGGGGGCCCGCGTGCTGACCCGCGACGTCGGGCACCTCGCCCAGGTGCCGTCGGAGGGGGTCGGCGCTGACCTGGTCTTCCTGGATCCCCCCTACGACGTGGCCGCTGCCGACCTGCGCCGAGTACTGGCCGACCTCTGCTCGGCTGGGTGGATCGCACCGGATGCGCTCGTCGTGGTGGAGCGACCGGCCCGCGACACCGAGTCCCCGTGCCCGGAGCATTGGCCCGAACCTCGGCGAAGGCCCTATGGGGACACCGTGCTTTGGTACGGTCGGGCCGTGTCGGCTGCCGATGCCGACGACGCTAAGGAGCGGGACTGATGCGCACCGCCGTCTGCCCCGGATCCTTCGATCCCGTCACCAACGGTCACCTCGACGTCTTCGTCCGGGCCGCCGCGATGGCCGACGAGGTCATCGTCGGGGTGCTGATCAACCACACCAAGGCCGGCCTGTTCACCATTGAGGAGCGCATCGAGATCCTCCGCGAGGTGGTGGCGCCCTACCCGAACATCCGGGTCGACTCGTTCCACGGCCTGTTGGTCGACTACTGCCGCGACCAGGGGGTCACGGCGATCGTCAAGGGCCTGCGAGCCATCAGTGACTTCGACTACGAGCTCCAGATGGCCCAGATGAACTACCGACTGGCCGGGGTCGAGACCGTCTTCATCACCACGAACCCGCTCTACAGCTTCCTGTCCTCCAGCCTGGTCAAGGAGGTCGCGAAGTTCGGCGGCGACGTCGAGGGATTGGTTCCCGACGCCGTGTTGATGCGGCTGCGCGCGAAACTCTCGGACACAATGGGGGCGTAGCAATAGCCCGCCGGTCGCCCGAGGAGCATTCGTGGACGTACAGGAACGACTCGCCGAACTTGCTGTCCTCGTCGAGGATGCCAAGGCGATGCCGCTCTCGGCATCCTGCCTCGTCAACCGGTCGCAGGTGCTGGACCTGATCGAGGAGATCCGCCAGCTGCTGCCCGAGTCGGTCCAGCGGGCCGACGAGCTGCTCGCCGACCGCGAGGCCGTCGTCCAGGACGGCCGCCGGGAGGCCGACCGCATCCTCGATCGCGCTCGTAGTGAGTCCGATCGTCTGGTCTCCGAGCATGAGGTCTACCTCGCGGCTGTCGACGAGGCCGATGCCCTCACCCGCCAGACCGTCGCCGAGACCGCGCACATGCGCAAGGAGACCGACGACTACATCGACGCGAAGCTGGCGACCTTCGAGATCACCCTGCAGAAGACCCTGCAGACGGTCGACCGTGGGCGCGAAAGGCTGCGCAGCCAGATGTACCAGGAGCTCGCCCCCATGGCGGAGCCGGTCTACGACGACGTGGCGTACGGCCAGGACCCGGGCGACCAGGACGATCGCCGCTGACCCAGTACTTCCCGCCCGCCTTGAGGTTGGCGGCGCTTCCGGCGACTGTTTCCGCCGCCAACCTCAAGACCGACGGGGTGGGCGTTTTCGCCAATCCGGACCGCGCAAGGTAGCCTTTCGCGCGCGGCCTCTAGCGAGGCCACGGTTAGCCGTGCCGAAAGTGGAGGGTCCCCGTGACCGGCCTCGACCCGACTGATCCGCTCGTCCTCGACGTGCGGACCCTGCAGCGCAGGCCTGGGGCGATGGTCACTGTGACCCGAAGCGCCCCGGCCCCGGCTGGCCTTGGCGTCGCAATGGCTCGGGTACCCGAGGGATCGCCAATCGATCTGGATCTTCGATTGGAGTCCGTTCTCGACGGTGTTCTCGTATCCGGTACGGCGGATCTGCAGATCGACGCGGAATGCTCGCGCTGCCTGGAGTCCTTCGACTGGCACGAGGAGATCGACCTAACCGAGCTGTTCCGATACCCGACGACTGACGCCCGAGGCGCCATCGTCGTGGAGGAGGATGAGTCCGAGGATCCATTGCCGGTTGTGCAGGACGACTTGCTCGACCTGCAGCCGGTACTGCGGGACGCGGTGGTGCTCGACCTGCCACTCGCCCCGTTGTGCAGCGAGGACTGCCTCGGTCTGTGCCCCGATTGTGGGGTGCGCATGGAGGACGATCCGCTGCACGTCCATGACGCTTCCGATCCACGATGGGCAGCACTCGCGGCCCTGATGGACCCGGAAGAGCCGTAAGCCCGGACCCTCGCGAAGCGAGTCCACGACCGAAGGAAGTACCGTGCCAGTTCCCAAGCGGAAGACGTCCCGCTCCAACACCCGTCACCGCCGTTCGCAGTGGAAGACCACGGTGCCGAACCTCGTCACCTGTGTCCGCTGCAAGGAGAAGCGCCTGTCGCACACGGCGTGCCCGACCTGCGGCACCTACGCCAAGCGTCGCGTGCTGGACGTCTAGCAGTTGACCACCGTCGCCCTCGATCTGCTGGGCGGCGATGGCGCGCCTGCCGTGGTCGCTGACGCGATCGCGAGGCTGGTCGGGACCGGCGACGGCTCCGACGCCTCCGGGGGTGTCACCCCTGCGGTGGACCTGATCGTCGTCGGGCCGGTCGATGTCGCGCACGCCCTGCTCTCCGAGCGTGGTGTGCCGATTGATGCCGTCCGGATCGTGGCGGCAGCGAGAGGTGCCGCGATGGCGGGCAACCCGCTGTCGACCCTGCGTGCCCACGACGATGTGACCGTGTCCGTGGCGGTCGGGCTCGTTGCGGATGGGCAGGCCGATGCCTGGGTGTCGGTCGGCCACACGGGCGCGGCCGTCGCGGCCGCCGTCCTCGGCCTGGGCCGAGTCGCGGGGATGTCCCGCCCGGCGCTCGCCGTCGTGGTTCCGGCCCTGGCCGGCTCGGTGGTCCTCGTGGATGCCGGCGCCGCCCCTGATGCCACTCCCGATGTCCTGCGCCAGTTCGCGCTGGCCGGTTGGGCCTATGCCCGCGCACTCGGCACCGACGACCCGATCGTCGGCCTGCTGAGCATCGGCAGTGAGGACGGCAAGGGCGACCGGCTGCGCAAGTCCACCCACGACCTGCTCGCGGAGTCGCTGCCCGGCATCGGCATCCGCTATGCCGGTCCGGTCGAGGGCAACGATGTGGCCCTGGGCACCCGCGCTCAGGTGGTTGTCACCGACGGCTTCACCGGCAATGTGCTCCTGAAGGGCATCGAGGGAGCCGTGCGGTGGGCAGCGCATCGGATGGGCGCCGCCTACGGGGATCCCGAGCCGGCCCGCAGGATCGTCCGCGAGACGGCCACGTCCGAGTTCGCGGGCGGCATGCTGCTGGGCGTCAGCGGCATCACGGTTGTCGGTCACGGGGCAGGGACCCCGGATGAGATCTGCGCCTGTGTTCACCTGGCGGCCCGCGCGGCCCGGATGAACCTGGTTGACGGCACCCGGTCGGCCTTGGCGAAGGTGGTGCGGTCGTGACCCCGGCCATCGATCACCGCGTGGCGGCCGGCATCGTCGAGGATGCCCTGACCTCGGTCTTCGATCCGGCGATCGTTCGCGGCCTTCGCGAGGACTCGCCCTTGGCTGGCGTGGGCATGATGCCCGCGGATGCGGTGTGTATCGCCGATGCCGTCGCCGTCGCCGCCGAGCGAGCCGGGCTCGTGTGCCATCTCGACGACGCGGACTTCGCGACTGCCGAGTCGGTGGCCGACCTGGTCCGCGCGGTAGAGACAGCCGCCCGGCCGGAGGCACTCCGGTGAAGACGGACACGAATGACCTGCGCGAGAGCCTGGGCATCGGGATCGGCGTCGACCTGCTGACCCTCGCCCTCACCCATCGTTCCTACGCCTACGAGAACGGCAATCTGCCGACCAACGAACGGCTGGAGTTCCTCGGCGATTCGGTGCTGGGCATCGTTATCACCGAGACCCTGTACGGGCAGTACCCGGACTGGCCGGAGGGACAGCTCGCGAAACTGCGTGCCGCCGTCGTCAATGCCGGTGCACTCGCCGAGGTCGCTCGAACCCTCGGCCTGGGGGAGTACCTGTACCTAGGGCGCGGCGAGGAGACCACGGGCGGCCGTGACAAGTCCTCGATCCTCGCCGACACGATGGAGGCGGTGTTCGGGGCCGTGTTCCTCGATTCCGGCATCGATGCTGCGCGGGCCGTGATCCACGGTCTGTTCGATCCGATGATCGAGAAGGCAGCCGAGTTGGGTGCCGGGCTGGACTGGAAGACATCCCTGCAGGAGGTGGCTGCGGCCGCCGGGCTGGGCCTGCCGGAGTACCGGGTGACCGATGTGGGTCCGGATCATGCCAAGGAGTTCTCCGCCGAGGCGGTGATCGGGGGTCACGTCCTCGGTGATGGTGTTGGCCGGTCGAAGAAGGTTGCCGAGCAGCGGGCGGCGGCCACCGCGTACGGGCGGATCCTCGACGACCACCCCGACGTCCGCCCCAGCACCGCGTAGGCCTGTTCCGTGCCTGAGCTGCCCGAGGTCGAGGTTGTCCGCGCCGGGGTCCACCGCTGGATATCCGGGCGCACGGTGGCCGATGTCGAGGTCCTGCACCCGCGGGCGATCCGTCGGCACCTCGAAGGCCCACGTGACTTCGCCGACCGGCTCATCGGGACCACCGTGGTGGGTGCCTCGCGTCGTGGCAAGTACCTGTGGCTGCCGCTGAGTACCGACGGCGAGGCCCCCGAGACGGCGCTCGTCGGTCACCTGGGCATGAGCGGCCAGCTCCTCGTGATCGCGAGCGATGCGCCCGACGAGCGGCACCTGCGGGTCCGATTCCGGTTCGCGGATGACGGCCCGGAACTGCGGTTCGTCGACCAGCGGACGTTCGGTGGACTGGCGGTGGCCGAACTCGTCGACGATGGTGCCGGCGGGCACGTGCCGGCCCCCGTCGCCCACATCGGCCGCGATCCCCTCGATCCGGCATTCGACGAGGTGGCCTTCGTGCGAACGGTGCGCTCGAAGCCGTCGGAGATCAAGCGGATCCTGCTCGACCAGACCGTCGCCTCCGGCGTCGGGAACATCTATGCCGACGAGGCCCTGTGGCGGGCGAAGGTGCACGGCGCCCGCCCCGGCAGTGGCCTCACCCGAGGGGCGGTGACCCGTCTGCTCGCCGATGTTCGGGAGGTGATGTCGCAGGCCATCGCCGAGGGCGGCACCAGCTTCGATGCCCTGTACGTCAACGTGAACGGGGAGAGCGGCTACTTCGACCGCCGACTGGCTGCCTACGGCCAGGAGGGTCAGCCCTGCCCGCGCTGCGGCACGCCCATCCGGCGCATCACATTCATGAATCGGTCGTCGTTCTTCTGCCCGCGCTGCCAGCCCTGGCGCCCGCATGGGCGCGCCCCTCAGCACGCGGCTGCCCGTGAAAGGTAGAGTCCGGCCGTGCACCTGAAGAACCTGACGCTCAAGGGCTTCAAGTCCTTCGCCTCGTCCACGACCCTCCACTTCGAGCCGGGCGTGACCTGTGTGGTCGGCCCCAACGGCTCGGGCAAGTCCAATGTCGTCGACGCCCTCGCCTGGGTGATGGGCGAGCAGGGGGCCAAGTCCCTGCGCGGCGGCAAGATGGAGGACGTCATCTTCTCCGGGACCTCCGGACGCGCCCCCCTGGGCCGCGCCGAGGTTTCCCTCACGATCGACAACACCGATGGCGCACTGCCGATCGACTACACCGAGGTCACGATCTCGCGCACGCTGTTCCGCAATGGCGGCTCGGAGTACGCGATCAACGGAGCCCAATGCCGCCTGCTTGATGTGCAGGAGCTGCTCAGCGACTCCGGCATCGGTCGTGAGATGCACGTCATCGTCGGCCAGGGCCAGCTCGACACGATCCTGCAGGCGACTCCGGAGGACCGTCGCGGCTTCATCGAGGAGGCGGCAGGGGTCCTCAAGCACCGCAAGCGCAAGGAGAAGGCCCTCCGCAAGCTCGACTCGATGGAGGCCAACCTCACCCGCCTGCAGGACCTCACGACCGAGCTTCGTCGGCAGCTCAAGCCGCTCGGCCGCCAGGCCGAGGTGGCCCGACGCGCCGTCGTCATCCAGTCGGAGGTCCGCGACGCGCGGCTTCGCATCATGGCCGACGACCTGCTCCACCTGCGCGACGCGCTCGCGGCCGAAGTGGCTGACGAGACGGCGCTGCGGGAGCGTCAGGCCGAGGTCGATGCCCGCCTCGCGACCCTGCTCGAGCAGGAGCGCTCCGCGGAGGAGCAGGCGCTGCTCGACGCCCCACGGGTAACCGCGGCGCAGGAGACCTGGTTCTCCCTCAGCGGGCTGCGTGAGCGCTTCCACGGACTTGTCCAGCTGTCCGCGGAGCGTGTTCGGCACCTGCAGCCAGAGCCCGAGGAGGAGGACTCCGGCCGCGATCCCGAGCAGATCGAGGCGGAGGCGCGCACGCTGCGAGCCGAGGAGTTCGAGCTCGGCCGGCAGGTCGAGGGTGCCCGTGATGCGCTGTCCCATGCCGAGGCGAGCCGGATGGCTGCGGAGTCGGCGGCTGCTTCGGAGGAACGACGCGTCGCCGAGGCCGAGCGCGCGGCGGCCGACCGACGCGAGGGACTTGCGCGACTGAACGGCCAGGTGAACTCGGCCCGATCGCGGCTCGAGACACGGGCGGCCGAGATCGAGCGACTGTCCGTCCAGATTGCCGGGGCCCGCCAGCGGGGCGAGGGCGCGCAGCATGAGTTCCAGCGCATCGAGGTCGATGTCGCGGGCCTCGACGCAGGTGAGGTCAGCCTCGATTCCGAGCATGAGGGTGCGGAGGTCGAACTTGCTGCGGCCGACGAGGCCGTCGAGCAGATGCGCACCCGCGAGTCGGCCGTCGAGCGCGAGCGCGCCGGCCTGGCGGCCCGCAGCGAGGCGCTGGCACTGGGCCTTGAGCGCAAGGACGCCGGAGCCCGTCTGGTCGAGGTCGGTGAGCGGCTGACCGGGATCCTCGGGCCACTCGCCTCGCTGCTGCACGTCGAGTCGGGTGCGCAGGCCGCTGTCGCGGCTGCCCTCGGCGATGTTGCGGACGCCATCGTGGTGAGCGGGATGGACTCGGCGATGCAGGCCGTCGTCCTGCTGAAGGACGAGGACGCGGGCCGAGCTGCCTTGGTCGTCGCTGACGCGGAGGCCGTGCGCCCGAGCCGTCCGCATGTGCGCGACGCGGGCCAGCCGCTGCTCGACTTCGTTCGCTGCGAGCCGGTCCTCCAGCCCGTCGTTGACCACCTGCTTGAGCGCTGGACCCTGGTCTCGGATCTGCGCGAGGCGGCCGACCTGGCGCCGCATCACCCGGGACTGTCGTTCGTGACGCGCGAGGGCGACGTCCTCGCGCAGGGCGTCGTGTACGGCGGCTCTGCCAGCACGCCGAGCCTTCTTGAGGTGCAGGCCGCCTACGACGAGGCCAATGAGTCCCTGAACCTCCTCGGCCACGAATTGGACCGACTGCGCTTCGACATGGCGGCCGCTCGCACCCGTCAGAGCGACGCAGCCAGTCGGGTCGAGGGCACGCTGGCCCGACTGCATGAGTCCGATGCCCGCATGGCGGCGGTCGCTGAGCAGCTCGGACAGCTCGGACAGGTTGCGCGCGCCGCCCTGGCCGAGGCCGATCGGCTCGGACAGGCCAAGGATGCGGCGGAGACCGCGCTGGCCGCCGACAGTGATCAGCTGGAGACGCTGCAGGCACGTCTCGAGTTGGCCAGCGAGCAGCCGGCCGACGACACCGCGAGTGACGACCGCGAGCATCTCAATGCGGGTGCCTCGGCCGCCCGTCGGCACGAGGTCGATGCACGGCTGGCTCTGCGCACATCCGAGGAGCGAGTTGCGGCCGTGTCTGCCCGGGCCGAACAGCTCGAGCGGGCTGCGGAGCACGAGCGGCAGGCTCGTGTGGCGGCGATGGAACGCCGTCAGCGGCGGGCACGTGAGCTCGTGGTGGCGCAGGCCGTCCACGCCGGTGCGCGCGTTGCCATGTCCCGCATCGAGTCGTCGGTTTCGTCGGCCGGCCGCGAGCGCACACTTGTCGAGCGCACCACGAAGGAGCGCGACGCTCATCTGTCCACCGTCCGCTCAGCCCTCCGTGCACTGGCGGTCGAGGCCGACAAGCTCAAGGACTCCGTGCACCGCGACGAGGTTGCGCGAGCCGAGCAGCGCATGCGCATCGAGCAGGTCCAGGACAAGGTGCTGGAGGACTTCGGCATCGAGCCTGAGGTGCTCATCGACGAGTACGGCCCCGAGCAGCTCGTGCCGCCGACACCGCCGTCACCCGGCGACGAGGTTCCGACAGAGGAGCCCGAGCCCTACCCGTTCGTTCGGGTGGAGCAGGAGAAGCGGCTCAAGGCGGCTGAGCGCGATCTCGCCCTGCTGGGTCGCGTCAACCCGCTCGCCCTCGAGGAGTACTCCGCGATGGAGGAGCGGCATCGGTTCCTGACCGAGCAGCTCGACGACCTGAAGCGCACGCGCGACGACCTCCTCGACATCATCAAGGAGGTC
Organism: Actinomycetota bacterium; assembly: GCA_026392575.1. Classification (GTDB taxonomy): domain Bacteria; phylum Actinomycetota; class Actinomycetes; order S36-B12; family S36-B12; genus UBA10649. Next base: position 11,862 of record JAPLBU010000453.1, read on the forward strand.
GACGCCCGCGTGCAGCAGGTGTTCAGTGAGGCCTACGAGGCGGTCGAGCGTGAGTTCGAGGGCATCTTCGCCCGGCTCTTCCCCGGTGGCGAGGGCCGACTGATCCTCACCGATCCGTCCGACATGCTCAATACCGGCGTCGACGTCGAGGCTCGCCCACCTGGCAAGAAGATCAAGCGGCTGTCTCTGCTGTCCGGTGGCGAGCGGTCGCTCACCGCGGTGGCGTTCCTTGTTGCCCTGTTCAAGGCCCGGCCGAGTCCGTTCTACGTGCTCGATGAGGTCGAGGCCGCGCTCGACGACGTCAACCTGGGCCGCCTCATCGACATCATCGAGGAGCTCCGTACGTCGTCACAGCTCATCGTCATCACGCACCAGAAGCGCACGATGGAGATCGCAGATGCGCTGTACGGCGTCTCGATGCGCGGCGATGGTGTGACACAGGTGATCGGCCAGCGGTTGCGTGAGAGCGACCCAGTCAGCGCGTAGCGATTGCTCGGCGAGCCAGGACACTGCCCGCAGTTCCCGTGACGATCATCGCCTGGGCGATGACATACGTCGCCATGATCAGTGCTGAGGTCGGGGGCGTTGCGGTAAGGGGTCCGAACGCGGTGACGGCGATGAGTGCGTCGGACAGGACGAACACCAGCGCACCCCACGCCACTCGCCAGCCGAGATTGCGTGGCACTCGAAGCACGAGATCGAGGGCGGCCAGCGCCATGGCAAGGGCCACGGCGCTGTAGACCATCACCGGAATCCGCATGGCACCGACGCCAGCGGAGACCAGCAGGTTCAGGCCCACCCAGATGAGGATGTAGGGAACGGCAGCGATCTTCCAGGCTCGGACGAGGCCCAGGCCAGGAATCCGCAGGAACGCCATCAGGTAGCAGACCTGCATCGCGAGGAAGCCGCCGATGCCGCCCATGAAGAACAGGTCGCCGGAGCCCATCAGGGCGAGGTCGCCGATCCACGCGAAGCCGATACCGACGGCCAGCCAGCGCAATGACCTGTCGAGTCCGCCGGCGCCTCGGACCGAGACCACCAGCCAGGCCATCAGCAGTGGCATCAGCAGCGGCTTGGCGACCCATACCAGGGCGGGGATGTCGGCCGCCTCGCCGACGACGTCGATGACCGCGACCACCAGGTAGGCGATCAGCAGGCCACGCTTGGTCATGGCCTCATCCTGCCGCGTGGAAGGATGACTTCCATGGATTCACTGCTCGTCTACGTCGTCATCGCCGTCCTCGTCCTCGTCATCGCCACGGTGGGGATCGTCGCCCTGCGCCGCGGCAAGTCGCCCTCGGGGGCTCTCGATGCGAAGCCGCGCCCGGGTATCGACTACGCCCCCGGTGTCGGGGATGACGACTCCGTCCCTCGAGACACCCCGCGCCGGACCGTCGATGTCATCGAGGTCGGCGAGCCGCTCGCCGGACCCGTCGACGAGCCGGTCCTCGCCGAGCCGATGGAGACAGCAGTCGAGGACGTGTCACTCGAGGATCTCGAGGGGCTGCTGCTCGTTGAGGTGCCCGAGCCGGC
>JAPLBU010000046.1 GCA_026392575.1 Actinomycetota bacterium
GTAGGCGGCGTGGGCGGCCGGATCGCTGAGTCGGTAAGCCTCGTCACGCGTGTGCTCGGCCATCCCGGCTCCCTGCTAGTAGTCGGACAGACGCGCCGCGTAGGCCGCATACAGGCCTCGCCCGGACTCCTCGAAAGCCGCCAGGGTCTCGACGGGAAGTCCCTGCAGGATCGCCGCGCCGCGCTCAGCAGAGGTGTTCTTCAGGATCAGGCCAATAGCCACGGACACCTGCTCAGGCGTGAGCGACGCCAGGGTGTGAGCACCGGCGGCGGCGACCTCGGTCTGGGTCAGGTGGCTCACGATCAGGGGTGCGACCTGCTGCTCCTCGATCGCCAGGTGGTGGAGCAGTTCCTTCTCCAACTTGATCAACGTGGTGTGAAGTGCGGATCGCTCCATGATGTTCGGGTTCGCGATCCATGCAGCAACCTGGTCCCGGATGATGGCTATATCCACCAGGATCACCTCGTGCTCGCCGGCCGTGGTCGCGACCAACGCGGCCTGCTCGGGGTTCCGCTCGGACAGCAGCGGCCAGATGAGCAGGTCCTCACCCTCATCGTGCGCCTGCAGGACAGACATCATCAGCAGGATGTGCTCGCCAAGCGCCGCGGAGCGTGCGCTGTCGCCCTCGGGGACCGCCTTCACCGTGAGAGGCATCCGGGCGAATTCATGCCGAAGGCAATCGTGCACCGCAAGCATCTCGGTCAGATCAGTGACGGCGTCCTCGGGCATGGAAACTCCTCCTATTGGCGAAACCTTGTGATCGATCCTCCTAGGATCGTAGGGGAGTCCGGTAGAGAACCGGTGAACGCCGGGTGTCGCCACGATGTCGAGCCGCGACGGGCCCTTGAACCGGATCCCGGGTGACAAAGCCACTAGTGCAAGACTGGACCCATGGCCACTGAAGCACAGACCCCCTCGTCCGATTCCGAGGAGCAGCGCGACAAGTTCAAGGCGGCCCTTGACGCCAAGAAGGCCAAGGGCGGTCATGGCGGCACCTCACCCGAAGCGGGCGGTGGTGCGGTGAAGGATCATTCGAGCCGTTCCGGCGGCAAGCGTGAGTTCCGCCGCAAGAGCGGCGGCTGAGGTCTGTCCCTTAGGACGCGAACGTGAAGACCTGCTCCTCGCAGAACGGGCAGCTGTGCAGTAATTGACGCGCAACTGCCTTGCCGAACTGTCCACCCTGCTCGTAGCAGATGACGACGCCGGAATTCCGCAGGACCTCGTGCCCGCTGCGGGTGTTACGACGCTCCAAGTAGGTGACGCTCATAACCACTCCCCAGCTAGGTCCGACTTCCTAGTGATCGAACATGATCGAACGTATCCCGGACATGACCGTTCGCCGGACTACACACGGTTAAATCGGGATTAAGGCTGAATAGGCGAAGGCGCCGGCTTCGAGCCGATCTGCCGTGCGAGGATCGCCCCATGCGCACCAGGTGGCTCAATGGTTACGCGCGACTCGCCATCCTGACCGCGCTGGCTGCCGTGCTCGCCTACGTCATCGCCGAGGCCGCTCCGTTCGCTGACCCCATTCCCGCCGCCATCACCGCCGCAGTCGCCACCCGCGCCACCTTTCATCACGCCGCGAAGGAAACGGTCTTCCAGATCCTCGGCGCCCTGCTGGGGGCGGCCATCGCCCTAGCAATCGTCTCGCTCATCGGGACCGGCGCGGTCGTGATCTTCCTGCTCGTCCTCCTGTGCTTCGCGCTCGCCCGCATCCTGCGGCTGTCCACACCAGACGAGTCACCGTTCGTCGCGGCCAGCATGGCCGTCACCGTCATCCTCGTCGTCGGCACCCACCTGACCACGACCCTCGCGGTCGAGCGCTTCGCCGGGGTCGTCATCGGCGCCCTGTGCGCCCTCGTGGCATCCGCCTTCGCGACTCCCACGAGGGATACCAGGCAGTTGCGCACGGACATCGACCTGCTGCAGGAGGCCCTGTCGGAAC